>CALFOL010000017.1 GCA_937919915.1 uncultured Planctomycetaceae bacterium | reverse complement strand
ACTTAACGGATCAGACAGATCCATCGGTGCCGGTTCGACCATGTGCACGATGACTCGTGTGCGTTCGATGTGTTTCAGAAATTCATGGCCCAGCCCCAGGCCCTCGGCCGCGCCTTCGATGAGTCCCGGAATATCGGCCAGCACATATTCGTTGTCGAAGTCGACACGCACGACACCCAGATTTGGGTACTTCGTTGTGAACGGGTAGTCGGCGATTTCCGGGGTTGCTCTTGAGACCCGGCTAAGCAAAGTCGACTTGCCCGCGTTCGGCATGCCAACCAACCCCACGTCGGCGATCAGTTTGAGTTCCAGAATGACGTCCCGCGTTTCGCCTTCCCGTCCGAGCTCGAATTCTCGCGGAGCACGGTTCGTGGGAGTTGCAAACTTCCTGTTGCCTCGACCGCCCCAACCGCCCTTGGCAATGGCCACGGAATCACCGTGCTCCTTCAGGTCTTTCAGTACATGACCGTGCTCTTTGTCTTTTACCAGAGTTCCAGGCGGTACCAGGATGATCGTGTCTTCACCGCAGCGCCCGGTTTTCTGGCTCCCTTTTCCGTGCTGCCCGCGCTCTGCGTTCCAGTGGTGATGCCCAACGAGATTTCCGAGTGACCCCAGATTTTCGTCCGCCTGAATGATGATGCTGCCGCCATCTCCGCCGTCGCCGCCATCGGGGCCTCCGCGCGGTACGTGAGCTTCCTTGCGGAAACTACTGCATCCGTTTCCGCCGTTTCCGCCTTTGCAGACAATGGCAACTTGATCAACAAACATGGCCGGGTACCCGGCCGGACGATGGCGTCGGTGGAGGCTTTTGATGGGGCCTGCACGCCGAGCTGGTTTATCCGGCCGTGTTTCTTTCAGGGGAACGGTTATTGCGGGACTCTGCGCGGTATTGTAGCGTGCTGTTGGCAGTGGCTGAGCCTTTTTTGCAGACGACGTGGAAACTCCCGTAACATCCGCCCGTTTGAGGCGTCGCTCCGCGGTGTTTCAGACTCCGTTTTCCCCGTTGCCCGCCAGAGTGTATCGTCGGATCTGCGAACCTGACCGACTCAGACCAGCCCCGCTGCAATCCTCGCCGTGCCGACCGCCGCGTCGCTGCTGAGTGCCTCAAGAATCGGGACCCCCAGTTTAGCGGCTCGAATTCGTGTCCAGGCAGAGTTCTTAGCTCCTCCGCCTGCCGTGTAGATTTTTTGTAGCTTCGCCGCACCGAGATCTGCCAATGCGGCGTAGCCGGATTTTTCGATTTCGCTGATGCCTTCCAGAAGTCCCTGGAAGAACGTGACATCACAGGCCGGACGTGGCGTCAGGCGGGGTGCAAAGGCGGGATCTGAGATCGGAAAACGCTCGCCCGGTTTGGGCAATGGATAGTAGTTGAGTCGCGTCGGACTGCTTGGGTTGAGCTGTTGCTGCATGTCCTGCATTTGTTCTGTCGTAAAGTAATTCAGCAGTACGCCCCCACCTGTGTTCGATGCGCCGCCGGGCAGCCACATGTCTTTGATGCGGTGACTGTAGACGCCTCGCGACGGGTCTGTCACCGGAGCATCAGACAGTAGTTTAATCGCCAGTGTTGTGCCCAGTGACGTGACGCCTTCACCGATCTTTGACGCGCCGGAAGCCAGAAACGCTGCGTTGCTGTCTGTCGTGCCGGCGATGATTTGGGTGCGTTTGCGGAATCCGAAGTCAGTGATCGATTGCCGGCTGACAACACCAAACGGATCGCCCACTGGCTTGACGTCCGGCAAGAGTGCGGATCTGACGCCGCAACTGGAGAACCAATCTGGCCATCGGCGCTGGACGACGTCGAAACCCATTTTCAGCACGTTGGTTTCGTCCGAAAATCCTCCGACGCTCATCAACTTTGCAGCGATCCAGTCTGCCTGATGCATTGCGTGTGCCGCGGATCCGATCAGACCTTGCTTCTGCAGGAACAGTAACCTCGCCAGGCCGGAACCGGGACCCTGCGCGATCGAATTCTCGGGCGCGATTCTGGCGATCTGTTCTGCTTCTGCGAAGAAGTTGCCGGAGTTGTACATGTAACCCGGCGTCAGCGGGTTCAGGTCAGCGTCGACCAGCAGCAGGGTTCCGGAAGTCGCATCCACACTGATTGCGGCGATATCACACATGTGCCAGCCGGTCATCTGGAGCTGCTGACTCTGCTTCAGCAAACAGTCCCGCGTGGCCTGCCACCAGATGTTCGCATCCTGACACGGACGGTGGTCAATCTGGATCGGAGCTTCCATCGCTGTTGACGCTGAGCTAATCACGGTCCCGCTGTCGTCGATGACTGCCGTGCGGACACCGGAGGTGCCAACGTCGATTCCCAGATAGAGGTTTTGTTGCTGCATGGTTTTGCTACTTTGCCAACATCTGGCGGTACTTTTCCGCGTCCCAGTTAAGGAGTTCGGTTTCTGCTTCTTCGCCGATCGGCAACAGTGTCCAGTCCGGTGGGATTCGAATTAGGACGTCATGAATGCAATCCAGCATGGCGCGATGAGCGGGTGTTGCGTTGGATTTGATGTAGGCACCTTCGCCTTCAACCAGCACCACAGGAACCGGGAGCTCTGCAGGATTCACTTTCGAAAATTCGTCGGCTGTCATTAACGGCAACGCCGGGCCAAGGAACACGACGTGATCCGGATAGTACGTGCCAGAGATCGCTCGATCGCGGACTTTGGTATTTGCAATCAGTGCTGCTGCTTCGGGAACAGCCGTCCATCCCGTAAATGACGCAGAACCGCAGAGGCCGACATTAGATTGCACCGGAAGTTGCAGCCGTGATTCAACTTCGTCAATCAGCCCGCTGATTCGTTCGATGGAATCTGCAACAACGATGACACCGTGGTTGTCCAGCACAATAACTTCGATGGTTTTCGTTCCGACTGCTTCTCGAATGGCTAAGGAAAGCGGAATGCCCGGCTTGCGATACGGTGTGGAAACCCACGACAGACCGTCAAGTTTTGTGGACAGAGCTTCACGACCTTCAACCGTGATCGCATGACAAATCGTGGCCACGGAATGAAAGTGGAACACGAACTTCTGAGGGAACATGGCATGAAACGTGGTTTCGATTGACGGTCGCAATTGTCCCGCCAGATCGATCAACGCAGAGCGGCAGCTTCCATCACTGGCGCCGTCCAGTTCCAGGATTGCCTTTTGGGGATCAACGGCGACAAAGATATCGTGATTCAGGGCGTCAGCCAACAGCGTGCCCGAGGCTTTGATCCACATCTGATTGTCGACTTTGATCGACGTGTTGCCGCCGGGGCCCTGGACCAGTAGCGGGTCAGCGCCGATCTGCTGTGACAGCGCCAGAAATTCATACGGTAAGTTCAATTCAGATTCTCCAGGAAAATGATGGAAAGCAGCCGTCACTGTCCCGGTGACGAGCTTGCGGGATGGCATCGTTTTGACAATGAGTGGCATCGCCGTGACTATCGACTCAGCAAATGCAGCAACACTGAGAACGTTAGATTCAACAGCGCATCAGACCACGGTGATGACTGTTGGTTTTGCCAAAGTTGTCCTCCCACAACGTTCGTTACTCAAAGAGTGGCGGCTACTATCTTAGAAACTCAAGACTGAAGTCGGGAGGGTTTACGCCAGCGGCTGTGACCAACTGTTGGCCAACTTCTTCTATTTGAACGTCGGTTGTCGCCGTGGAAAAGTCGTCAGCGTGAATACCTCGGCGAATGAAGACAGATAGGAATCCGACACTCTGCGCGCCGGCTATATCGTGTTCCAGACTGTCCCCCACCATCAAGAATCGATTCGACGGCGTATCCGGAAAACTGCGGACGACGGCTCGGTAAACGGCCGCATGAGGCTTCCCGTACCACAAAACCACGCCGCCCATTTTTTCATAGCGATGGGCGAGTGCTCCTGGTGAAGTCACCAGTCCGTCTGCGCGGGGAGACGATTTGTCCGGGTTTGAACAGACGACCGGAATCTGCAGTTTCAGGGCTGCGGCAAACACAGCGTCGTAGCCATCACAAGCCGTTCCATCCGGCAGACCCATCAGCAGGATTGCATCGACCGTGTGATCCAGGCGGGAACGAATTTCGATATCGCTGCCGGCCGCCCAGTCGATCGGATCGGATTGTTTCGCACAGATCGGAAAGAATGTCACCGGCACCTTGCCGTTCAACTGCAGGCGTCGTTCCGTCACGTCTTCCCACAGTGCTTCGCCGGATGTCACCACTTTCGTGATCGTATCGGCCGGCAGCCCAATGTTCTCAATCCTTTGGCGGTTAAGTTCTGCACGCTTGCCGGAATTCGAAACGATCAGAATCTGTTTGCCGTGTTGCTGCAACATCCGCATTGCTGACACGGTGTATGGGTACGGGACCGATCCGTTGTGCAGCACGCCCCATTGGTCGAGTACTGCCACATCAAATTGGTTCAGTATTGATTCCAGAGTTCGAATAAGCTCAGTCATGGTCGTGGCCCCGTCCAGTAGATTCGCAGGGTCCGCGGCTGGATCAGGCTGACTGGAATGTGGTTGAAACGGCCACTCGACGGTATCCCCAACACCATACGTTTCGGTGTTAGGCGATGACTCTCCTCAAGAATCGCAGCCTTGAGATCTTCTGAATCCACGAAGTCTGCCAGATCCACTGACGTTTCTGTTGTCTGCGCTGGCTTCGCTGTCCGACGTCGATTGGGTGTGAATGTGTCGACCTGTGCCGAGCAAATTCGGGCGCCGGCGATTTCGTCGAAGGGCAAGTGCAGCACCGTTTCGGCGTCGGTAAAACCACCATTGTGGAATGACCGCAGGTTGATCACTAATTCGTCGTGCTGGATCGCCATTGTCCAATTGCCGGAACGAAACAGGTTGACGATATGCCGGATCATCAACCACGCCATAAATGTTCCCATCAACGTAAACACCACCAAAAAGAAAAGTGGCCCTTGGAAATACCAACACAACACAGGGAATGCGACAAACGCTACGAGCATGATTGCTGCTGTGATCGTGTGTTTGACCGGTGAGCGGCGACACAATGTGGCTTGCCAGTCGTAGTGAGTTTCGTCGGTCAGAAATAGCTGCATGGCGTTTTATAGGTCGTGCCGACGGTTGTCGCAAAGGAAACCTTGTTCAACGTCCAGCTGTAGGCGCGCTAAACGAATTGACCGAGCCTCTGTCTGCGACAACAATGACCCACGCCGATCACAAAGGGTTTGCGGATCGGCGAACTTTTCAGAGCGACAACGGAGCGTTTCCGAGCGTCAGCTCGCATCGGCTGCGGGCCTCCCGCATTAGGAGAAGAGATGTCTGGGTTTCAGACGGTGGCAAAAGCTGGAGACATTCCGGAAGGTCAGGGACGATGTTTTCCGGTGAACGGAACGATGGTGGGCGTGTTTTTGCACAATGGCGAGTACTTTGCCATCAATGATTTTTGTCCGCACATGGGAGCGTCCCTGTCAGATGGTCCGGTGGCTGAAGATGGTTCGGTGATGTGTTCGTGGCACGCGTGGTGCTTTAGTGTCAAAGACGGAACGTGGCTGGACAATCGGAAAAGCGGTATCAAGACGGCAACTTATCCCGTACGTTTGGCAGGCAGAGATATTCAGGTGGATGTTCCGTTGCCGGATCCACCCAGGGCCGATGACAGTGATTCCACTGAACCGCCTGAGTCTATGGAAGGCGAATCCGCTTGACTGAAGTTCACGCAGAGGACGATTCGTTCGCTCAGCCACCAGCATGGCCGATCACAGACGATGCTGTTCGCGAAGTATTCGCTGCGATGTTGCAGGACGGGAGCTGGGGCCGCTATCACGGACCACATTGTGACCGCTTGATTGAAGCTTTGGCGGAGTTCCACGCTGTCGAGCACGTCATACTCTGCAGCAGTGGGACGTCGGCAGTCGAGCTGGCTTTGCGAGCAGCCAATGTGCAACCCGGCGACGAAGTCATCCTGGCGGCCTATGACTACAAAGCCAACTTCGTCAATGTTTTGACATTGGGTGCGATGCCGGTCCTGGTGGACACGCTGCCCGGTGTCCCGGTGCTCGATCCATCGCAGCTTGCCGCAGTGATTGGTCCGAAAACTCGCGCCGTTATTTGTTCGCATTTGCACGGCAGTTTTGCCGCCATTGATGAGGTGATGGCGATCGCGGCGCAGCATCAGATTGTGGTGATTGAGGACGCGTGCCAGACGGTCGGTGGTATTCTGAACGGAAGAGCCGCTGGTTCGATTGGTGATATTGGCGTGTTAAGTTTCGGGGGCAGCAAACTGTTGACGGCCGGCCGTGGCGGAGCAATTCTGACGAATAATGCCACGCTGGCCCAGCGAATTCGACTTTACACTCAGCGCGGCAACGATGCCTATCCGCTGTCCGAAATGCAGGCGGCCGTTTTGTTGCCGCAATTACGACAGCTGACGACGCGGACAACGGGGCGGCTGGCGAATGTGCTGCTGCTGCAGCAGTGTTTGTCAGACAACACAGACGTTGCATTGGCGCTGGATCCTGCGCTGCTGAATTCCGCTGACACAACACCCGCATTCTATAAGCTCGCATTTCGTTTTCTGCGATTTGACGAAGGCACGATTCATCGAGAAAATTTCACGGCCGCGATGCGACAGCAAGGCGTTGCGCTGGATCCGGGGTTTCCGTGTCTGCATCGGATTCATAGTGCGCGTCGGTTTCGTGCCTTTGGCGACCTAACGCAGGCTGACCTGCTGCATGATTGCCTGATGACGCTGCATCATCCGATTTTGCTGTCAGACGAAGCTGAAAGAATCCGGGATTTGGCGAGATTGATTGCCACAGCGACGTAAGAGTTTCGTCCGTGACAGCGTCAACCGGTGTCGGATCGAGCGCCTCAACAGAAATTTCAGGGAGACTAACAAATGAAACGCCTGTTCATTGCTGGCTTGTGCATTGCCTTTGTCGCGGGAGCCCTCTTGTCATTATCAGCTCAGTCAGCGAAGCAGCCAATAGAGCTCGGCAAAGTTGTCTGGCTGCGCAACTTTGATAAGGCGCAATCCGCTGCCGCTGAGCTGAATCGCCCGTTGCTGGTTTTGTTTCAGGAAGTGCCTGGCTGAAGCGGTTGCCAGACATTTGGCCAGCAGGTGTTGGCCCATCCCATGATCGTCGAAGCAGTTGAAGACAACTTTGTTCCGGTCGCGATTTACAACAACGTTGGCGGTGAGGACAAGAAAATTCTCACGCGGTTTGGAGAACCCGCGTGGAACTATCAAGTGATGCGGTTCATGGATTCGAAGGCGCACGATATCGTGCCGCGCCGTGATCGCGTCTGGACTTTGCCTGACACAGCAAGTCGTCTGGCAGAAGCATTACGGGCTGCCGAAAAACCTGTTCCCGCTTATCTGACCAACATCCTGATTCCGGAGTCCAATTCTCGCCAAAAGACGGCTGTCCTGGCAATGCATTGTTTCTGGACCGGTGAAGCGAAGCTCGGAGCCCTTGATGGTGTGCTGACCACAGAGGCTGGCTTTTACGAACATCGTGAAGTGGTACGCGTCTGCTACAACTCGGAAAAGCTCTCGCTCCGGCGCTTGATCACCGAGGCGGAGAAAATGGAATGCGCTAACGGCGTGTATCTAGCTGACGCTCAAGACCGAGAGGTCGCGGAGGCAATTGCCCGCAATCCCGTGAACGCCTTCGACAAGCTCAACTATCGCGCGGCGCCCGCCAGTGATCAGAAGCGGCAGCTACGCAGTGATTCGCGCTGGAGCGAACTCAACCTGACACCTATGCAATGGACCAAGGTTAACGCGGCGGTTGGTTACGGCCGAGTGCAGGATCTTCCGTTGTGGCTGACGCCTCGACAACAGAAACAGATCGCGCCGTAGAATCAGGACGTCAGCGGCTGGAAGCCCCAGTCACGCGGGCGACTTCATTTCTTCCGCCAGCAGGAACGCGATCTCCATCGCCTGTTCGTAGTTCAGACGTGGGTCGACCTGGCTACGGTAGTCTCGTGGCAGATCCGATTCGGTCAGGTTGGCCGGACCTCCGACGCATTCCGTGACGTCTTCTCCCGTGAGTTCCAGGTGAATCCCACTCAGTCGCGTGCCGCAGTCTTTGTGAATGCGAAACGCGGTGATAATTTCTGAGGTGATATCGTCGAATGATCGAGTCTTGAATCCGTTGCGCGTTGCCTGTGTGTTGCCATGCATCGGATCACAGCTCCACAGGACGTTTAGGTTCGAACGCTTCACCGCGTCAGCCAGCATCGGCAGTCTCGACGCGATTTTCTCCGCACCAAATCGGTGAATCAGCGTTAGTCGGCCGGGAATGTTCTCCGGATTCAGCACCTTGATCAGGTCGATCAATTCGTCGCTGGCGATCGTGTTACCGACCTTGATACCGATCGGATTCCTGATGCCGCGGAAGTATTCGACATGAGCGCCATCGATCGCGCGCGTTCGGTCGCCAATCCACGGAAGATGTGTGCTGAGGTTATAATAACCACGTTGCCGCTGGTCAGTGCGCGTCAACGCCTGTTCGAACAACAGGTGCAGGCCTTCGTGTGACGTGAAGAAGTCCACTCGGCTGAGCTGTTCTGTTTCACCAGCCGACACGACTTCCATGAAGCGAATGGAGTCACTCAGAGATTCCAGTAGTTCCTGGTACTTTCGCGAACCCGGCGTGTTCCGAACAAATTCCAGGTCCCAGTTTTCCGGGTGATGCAGATCGGCAAATCCGCCTTCGCTCAACGCGCGGATATAGTTGATTGTCAGCGCGGATCGTTCGTACGCCCGCAGCAGCAGTTGCGGATTCGGTTCACGGTCGTCTTTGGTGAAGCCGCTGCGGTTGATAATGTCGCCTCGATAGGTCGGCAGCTCAACACCTTCTCGCGTTTCCGTATTCGCTGACCGCGGCTTGGCATACTGACCGGCGATGCGACCAATCCGCACGATGCGTTGCTTCGACCCGCAGATCAGCACGAGGCTCATCTGGATCAACACCTTAAGCTTGCGCAGAATGGTCATGGCGTTGCAGTCGTCGAAGCTTTCCGAACAATCGCCGCCCTGCAGCACAAATGCGTTGCCAGCGGCGGCTTCGGCCAGCTTTTTCTGGAGTTTGTCGACTTCCCACGCCGTCACCAACGGTGGCAGGCTGGCGAGACTCTGCAGCACGCTGCCCACTTCTGACTCGTTTTCGTAGATGGGTTGTTGTTGGGCAATACGCGATTGCCACGAATCTGGTTTCCATGAAGTACTCATGGGCGGGATTGTTTCGCCTCAATCACTCAAAGTCACTCGCAGAACGCAACTTATCCAAAATTTGCGTGTGCGGGGAGGCCCGCAGCCTGTGCGAGCTTCCGCTCGGAAACGCTCCGTTGTCGCTGTGGTGGGTTTCCGTTGGGTGGCGAACGATCCGGGAGGCAGGGCGGCTCTTTGTTTTACAACGGAGAGTCGAGCACTTTACCAGCACGATGCGTAAGCGAGTGGATCCGCAGTGTTTCTGTTAATTCAGTCGCGGGAGGCCTGCGGTGTCCGGAGATATTTTTGCGGTGAGGTCGCCATCGGAGATTTTCTTTTTGATCTACATACCGCATGGCTGCGTTCCGCGACCACCAGATGTTGTGATCGTCGCCAATTCGGGCTTTCGCTATCCGAATTCCGTGCAGTTAAGTTACCCATTCTGCCAGATGTGAAATCTCACTTTCAGCGCTTGAGTGGTGGGAAGTCGCGGCGTACAGTTCGCCTCGGAGAAGTCGTTGTCTGTTCAGGAATCGGGGATTGGAGCAAAGGATTTGCTCACCAGACGCGACACAAATTGGCAATTCTGCCCGTCGATCAAGGAAGATCACGATGAATCGAGTACATCAGAACCTTCGTCTGTACACACCACCTGTGGAGCCTGCAGAAGAACATTTACCGTACGAACCTCGCAACATCATCCCGATGCACAGCAAGCGGACCACCATCATCAGCGGTCGATTCACTGCTCCTGTGGATAGAGCTCGAATCATTCATGACAACGCCGTTTGTCCGGAGTGCTCAGCGCTGGATGTCGAACCACTGGAACTGCAGGACGGTATGATCAGCCCGCGAAATCGTATGCCTGTTCCCGGAACGGCCACGATCGTTGGGTTCCACTGCAATTCGTGCGAAACCGAATGGCCGGTCTACGAATTGATCACACGCCGCAACGGTTAGTCCGTGCGGCTACAGCGAATTTCGCTGACTTGAGGACGCGTTTCGGACTATGTGGGCAGGTTCCCACGAGCCCGAACCGTCCACAAAAAAACGTAAATTGCGCTAGCGTCGGCGGCAATTTCAGGCGGGCGTTTCTTCTGTGGACGAATCTGACTCCAGGATTTCGTTGAAGATCGCCAGTGCCGAGGGATCATCGTTGAACGTCTCGTTGATCACCTGCGATCGATCGCTGTGGACCTTTCCGAGCAGCGTTAGGCCGTCTACAAGTTCCGCCGTGCCGGCTGTCAGTACCATTTTTGTCAGGGCGGCCAGTACCGCATCGACCAGGTTTTCCGGATGCGTTTCGTATTTTAAGAAGGTTCGAACGCACGCGGTGGCCGTGGCGGCGTCGCTGCGAAACAAAATTTCCGTCAGGACATCCTGCACGCTGTCGTCGTTTTCATATCCGGGGCGGAGCGCTGAGATGGCGGCACGCCTTAAAGTGATTGGTCCGTTTTGTGACTGAATCAGCAGCTCATCGTGCAGCGGCTGCGCGAGATTTTCGCAGCGTCCCAGAGTTGCTGTTGCGATCTGCTGAATGTCGAGCTCACTGTGATTCAGTAGTCCAGCCACGGCAGGAATCAGGTCTTCTGTGATCCGTTCCTGAGCGTGGACGTCAAGCACCGTCGCCAGCTGCACGCTGCTGCCGCGAGCCTGCAGACGTGCGATGCAAGTGCTGGTTGAGAGGTCGGGGGCGTTGTTTAGAAAGTCCGGGGCCAGGCTGCAGTCGGACGTCTTTGTCAGAAAACGAATTCCCTTCCGTAATCCTTCCTGAGCATCCAGACGCAGTTGTCCGAGAACTGCTTCATAGCTGCTGCTCAGGGACCAATCCGCCAGTGCCATTGTGTAGCCGTGTTCCAGTGAGCTGACTTCACCGTTCCGCGACCAGTTATTGATGTGCCACAACTGAAGTTCTTCGGAGGACTCGTGCAGGGCCGCATTGGCCATCAGCGGTCCGAATCCGAAGAACGTCGGCAACACTTCGAAGGCACCTTTGGGGATGCTCGCCGCCAGTGATTCTGATCGAATCAGATACTCCGACGCGGCAGTGGCCGCGATCGCAGCCAGGCGATACGGGTATGCCGCCAGTGATGAGTGGAACAAAATCGCTGACGGATTATCTGTTTTTTCAACGATGCGATACACGAACGTGCGGTCTTCCACGGTCAACGCCGCGTCGTCGCCCCATTCGACGTTGGTTGCTGTGTTGCGCAGGATGCGGTTCGCAATAAAACCGAAAACTCGCGTTAGCAGTTCTTCAGCCTCGCAGTCCTTGATAATCGGATCGAATTCCAGAGGCGTGATGGCTGCTGGTGTTGCGATCCGGTCGCGGCCCAGCATGCGTCCCACAGCGGCAAAGCGGCGTTCGCAGGTGACTTTGGACGCCAGTGGAAGTGGAGCGTGTGGTTTGAATGGCCAGATCACAAACGGATCCTTGTTTGTGGGGGATGAAAATCGTCGTGCCACTGCGACTTCCGTTACAGCGTATTACGCTGACTGGTGGCCGCGGGCGTTTCGATTGAAGAATGCCTGGTCCCGCGCGCGAGCACCGTTCACGACAATAAGTAAGCGGCTGCTACAGCGAATTTCGCTGACTTGTGGCCGCGTAGGACGCGTTTCGTCCTACGTGAGTCGGTTCCCGCGAGCCAGAACCATCCACAACAAAAGGTAGATTGCTCTAGTCAATCAGAAATCGCTTTGTGTCGCGTACGGTCTTTGGGTCTTTTGCTTCCAGAGCTGCCAGATGTTTAAGTGCTGAGACAGCGTGCGCGGGCAATTCTTTGGCGTCTTCGGTACCTTCGACAGCTTCGGGCACATCGGTGCTGGCGTAGTACATATACCTCACAATCGCGCGCTTGATCGACGGAATATCGAAGTCTTCTTTGTCATACATTTCCATCAGCGGTTGTTGCACTTCCCAGGCTTTCCAGCGAGACAGATCGGCAATCACCAGGTCGGCGAGTTCCGGTCGGTCCAGCAACTTCCGCATGGACTGTATTAACCGCTCTTTCGGAATACGGTCTGGTTCGTAGGACCACATGAATCGCAGTGTCTGCATGGCAGCGTATGTTTCGCTGAACGGCAGTTTCTGTTCTTCGCCATCTTTGTTGGTGTACGTTTTGGAGTGCATCTTGGCTTGCTCCAGAACCTTCAAGCCGTCTTCTCCTGTGATGATGAGATAGCCGGACATTACGCCCTCGATCCCCAGTCGAAAATCCGCATCGGGATGCAGAATTTTGTGCTCCATGGCAGCAGCGTCTTCTTCTTTTCCGCACAGGCCAAGCAGGAGTCCGTAGAGCCCTAGTCGCGTCACCGGCGTTTCGGGATCCATGATCCACTTTCGCAGTTTTTCGCGTGGCATTCGATCGCTGAGCGGCTTGATGATTTCGTACGGTGCCGCCGCGAATTCTCCGAAGGCGTCGTTTGAGATAGTGATGTGCGCGTCCTGCAGGAAGTCCAGAAAGTAGGCCAGTCGTTCGACCTTTTTCTCCTGGTCGCCCTCAACAGGTAACGGAACGTTCGAAACATATTCCCAGGACGCCATTGTGGCTTCTGATGGAACGTGCCAATCAATGAGCCGGGTGCTCGGTCCCATCAGAATGAAGAGCGCGTCTTTTTCGCCCGCCAGGTATTGCGGGAGTTCGATTTCCTGTCCGACTTCGAATGCGTTGTCTTTCGACTTCTTGACGGCAACGATTTCGAAGCGAACGGTTCCCGCCGATTCGTTGGTCGGTTTTTCGCCGCCAATCCATTTTCCCAGCAGCAGGTGTTCGATCTGTTCGATTTGTTCCGCGAGTGTCAGTGAAGGTGCATCGCAGAACGGACAGAAGTTTGCATTCGCGCTGCAGTTGAATGCGAACAAAGCTGCAAACAGTGTCGTGGTGAAGGTAAATGTTCTCATGGTGGGGGCCGAGCAAGCAGTCATTGGGGTGGGAGTTTGCGCGCTTCGTTGATCATTGGATTGGGGAATTATCGACTTCGAACGACTGTTGAATATTTCAATATCCGCTATCGACCACGGAAAGTCTAACGAACCGTGACGATTGCTGTCTTACTGCACCAGCACTTTGGCGTCGTCGATGAGATACAGTTGCCACAGTTTGTTGTCATCGTCTGCGAGAGGGGCAATCCGGAAAGTCCCTTCGACATCGAAAGGGGTCAACTGAATGAAGTCCGTCTTTTCTCCATCCGCAAGTTTGACCTTTGCCCGCAGAAAAATATAGGGATCTGGTCCAAAGCAGCACTCCCCGGTGTCCCGCGTAAACACGAAACTGGTCAGGCCTTCTGCTTTGAATGGCGGCCACATGAAACCGCGCATCCGGATTTTTTTGCCATCCAGCTGTTTAAGCCAGTCCGGGAAATGGTCCGCGATGTTCGTGGGAGGCCGGATGATGTTCAGGATCTTTTCCAGGTCGAGGTCGTCGTAGCTGACGCGAACAGCATCGCTGTCCTTGATCGTCGGAAACTTCTTGTCCTTGATCAGCAGCTTGATTTCTCGAGGGGCATCGGGTTTCACCCCGCCCTGTTCTGTCTTGCCGTAGACTGCCGGGACGGGGGTGACATCAGCGAGGGTTGCTTCCGGCGGAGACGATTGATCGGCCGACGGTTTCTCTGTTGTCGAGTCGATGCTGGCCGGTTCGACCGTGCCGTCGACACCGGTGGCGATTTGCGAGGCGTCTGGGTCGACAGCTGTTGTGTCAACCGCTGCGTGAGGCAGATCGGCGTAGTCCGTGTACCCACTGGACTCAGCACATCCCAGGGCACAGATCGTGACGATTAGCCCCATCGCATATGTGAGTTGTAGTCTGCCGAATTCCATTGCAGCGTCTCCCGCGGGATTGATTCTATCGTAAAACGTCAGAATCAGCGGTGTGTGTGCACTGCACGCCACGAGTGATTCTGCGAATCAGAATGATGTTTGAGCCTCTTCAACGATCGTTGCGGCGACAGTATAAACCGGCTCACCTTCTTTAGCACTGACGTTGGCGTTCAGGACGCCGGAGACGGCGACCATACCGACGTAAGCGTCCGTTGTCTTGTCGTCGGTCATCTTAACGACCATCATATCAAAGGGCTTTGGTTCGCCGCCGAAGCAGCACTCTCCGTTGTCTTTCAGGAAGACGAATTCCTTCAGCCCGGTGTCCGTCTGAGTTTGCCACATGAAGCCTTTCAGGAACACCTTCTGTCCAATCAGCGGCGCGACCGCTGGGGAAAGACGACGTGATCCAGCATAGTAAACAAACTCATGCTTCGAAATCTCGGTTGGAAAGTTGACGCGGAGATAGCCTTCAGGGCATTCGTTCTCGTAGGCATGTACCAACTTCACAGATCCCAGACTCAGGCACAGCACCGACAGAGTTAACCCAGTTGCCGCGAAGCCAATTCCTTTGATCCCAGGTCCGTTTGAGCGAATTTTAGCCAGTGCGGCGATGCCGAGGACGACTCCGGCAAACGCGACGCACAGTCCGAACACGCTGTTCGTCAGCCCAGTCAGGCTGGCGATTCCCAACACTAAAGCCACAGGTCCCCACGGGGAGACCGGCGTGTAATCAAATTCGTCAAATTCGGCATCGTTTGCCCACGATGAATTCAAGGATTCTGACATTGTGTTGGCGAAATCGGTCATAGGTGGACTGAGCGTTGACTGCGACATGAGAAGCTCCGAGGCACCGATTGAGACGCAAGATGTTTGTGATAAACATGTTGCATCAAAATGATATTATTGAAATGACGACGAGTTCGGGTGCTTACCGAGCCCGTTTATTCTACGATCAGAAACCACGGGCCGTTAGGGAAATCATTGTGAATCAGCCGAGTCAATGAACCCTCTCTGCTTTGTGACCGTAATGTTTGCGGAACTGGTCATCGTGGACGTTGTGGGTTAATTTAGTTAGTAATGTTAATATATTGTTTCGCTTACCGCAGCCATCTCTGCACCGCAGTTTGGAACTTCAGGAATTCACCTATGGCGACTGCTCTGTCCTTCATCTTTTTCACTGGTTTGGTCGCCGTCGTGTCCTGGTGGAAGACTCACAATGATGATCAGGAATCGTCGACCGGTTACTTTCTTGCTGGCCGCAGTTTGTCCTGGTTTGTGGTGGGTGGTTCGCTGCTGTTGACGAATCTTTCGACCGAGCAACTGGTAGGATTAAATGGTGGCGCGTATCGCAACGGCATGATTGTAATGGCGTGGGAAGTTTGGTCGGCCCTGGCGATCGTGTTGATGGCCGTCGTGTTTCTGCCGCGCTACCTGAAGAGTGGCATCACCACGATTCCTGAGTTTCTGGAGCTGCGCTACAATTCAAAAACGCGCACGTTTACTTCCGTCATTTTCCTGGCTTCAATCATTCTCAACGTACTTCCCTTCGTTTTGCTGACGGGTGCGGAGTTCATGATTTCGGTGTTTGATGTGCCGTCGATCCTGGGGACGGACAGCAAACCGGTGAACCTGGCCGTCGTCTGCAGCGTGCTGGCGCTGGTTGGTGGTTGCTATGCGGTATTTGGTGGCCTGAAGGCAGTCGCCGTTTCAGACACTGTCAACGGTGTTGGGTTGGTGATCGGTGGACTGTTGATTCCGATCCTGGGACTCAACTTTATTGGCAACGGCGATATGCTGGCTGGTGTCTCTCTGTTGACGGAAACGTATCCGGAGAGACTGTCGTCGCTGGGAGACAGAGCTGCGGATATTCCGTGGGAAACGTTGCTGACCGGGATGACGTTGATTACCACTTATTACTGGTGTACCAATCAGGGGATCGTGCAACGAACGCTGGCTTCGAAGAATCTTGCTGAAGGTCAAAAAGGTGTTTTGTTTGCGGCGGTCATGAAACTTGCCGGGCCATTGTATCTTGTCTTGCCCGGTATTATTGCCTGGCACATTGCCTTCGGAACCGATCAGGCGCCACCCGCCAATGCGGACGCAGCATATGGCTATCTCGTAAACCTTGTGCTGCCAGGTTGGGCGGTCGGTTTTTTTGCGGCCGCGATTTTCGGAGCCATCCTGAGTTCCTTCAACAGTTTTCTGAACAGTGGATCCGCGTTGTTCAGTCTGGACCTGTACAGGGGCGAGATCAATAAAGAGGCCACAGACGAACAGGTCGTCAGGATGGGGAAACGGTTTGGAGTTGTGATGATTCCGGTCAGTGTGGTACTTGCACTGGTACTGTCGCCTTTTGCAGAGTCGGGGCTGTTTAATCTGATGAAGTCTATTGCCGCAGTTCTGAACGTGCCTTTGCTGGCAATCGTTTTTGTGGGCATCGTGAGTCGCCGTGCTTCGGCGTCTGCCGCGCATGCGGCTTTATTGGGTGGGATCGTTTTCCAATCGGTATTCGGTATCGCGATGGGCAATAGCCTGTTTGGCCTGCAGATGCACTGGTTACATCTGGCCGCGGTGAACTTCAGCTTTCTTGTGCTGCTGATGTTGGTGATCAGCGTTGTGCAGCCACGGGGCGAAGCCTATCAACAAAAATACAGCGAGGACGTAGACATTACGCCGTGGAAGCTGGCGAAGCCAGTTGGTGCGCTGATCATCGTGTTGATCGCGATGATGTATGTCGGCTTCGCATGGCAGTTTGGAATCACTCCTGGTGAGCAGTTGGCGGCCGAATACGAACAGTTGCATCCTGCGGCTGCCGTTGCCGTCGAGTAGTCCGATCAAGCTGGGCGCAGGGACGCCCAGAACTCGCCCAGGCGTTTTGCTGCAGTCTGTATTGTAAATTGATCATGGATTCGCTGTTGCGCAGAGTCTGCGAGTTGTTGTCTGCGGTCTGGATTGTCTAAAAGTTCCAGCGCGGTAGTCGCCAGTTGTGAATATTGTGAGTTGGAATCCTGCGAGATCAGAATCGCATCCTGATCGCGCCGCAGCATTTCTGCGGTGCCTCCGACGTCAGTCGCGACGATCGGCAGTCCGCTGGCAGCCGCTTCAAGCAATGTGCGGCCGAACGGTTCCTGGTAAGCGGCATGAACCAGCAGGTCAGAGGCATTCATCAACAGATGGACGTCATTGCGATAGCCCAGCCGATGCAGCTGCGACGACTTACCGATGCCTGTAAACGCCTCTTGAATGGCTGATTCGAACGCAATGCTTTCGGCCTTGGCAGAATGTCGCTCACCGACGATCAGCAGATGAACGTCCTGTCGGTCGTGGAGCAACTGGCACAGAGACTCTGCCAGCTGCCGTTGCCCTTTGCGGAGACAAATTTGCCCCACGTTCAACAGCACAACGGCATCCTGCGGCAAATCAGGCAGTATTTCTGCCCGAACCAATTCTCGCCTTCGTGGACGAAAGATCTCGGTATCGACGCCGTTGTAGATCACATGGCAGCGATTGGAGTCCAGTCCCTGACCGACATGAAAATCTCGCGTCGCCGCAGACACCGCGATCAGTGCGTGGTTGGCGTTCAGGTTTGAGATGACCCTCGCATTCAGCTTGATGATGTCGCGCAGGTGACCTGTCTTGAGGAGTTCAGGCTGGTCAGGGAAATCCAACTGACCTGCCAGGCGTGACATCGACAAACTGTTGCTGTGCAGGACATCCGGAGCAATCTGTTGGACAGTCTGTCGGAGCTGTTGGTGCAGGATGTCAACAGGCAGTTTTTTATCGCCGTGCCGAATCGTCAATGGATGAACTGAAATTCCCAGCCGGGCGAGTTCATTCGCCAGTTCGCCGTCAGGAGGTGCAATCGCAGAGAACCGAAACGTTGAGTCGCCCTTCAACTCATTCAGCACCGCCAGCATTGACCGTTCACCGCCGTTCAGCGTTGGAAATTCGAATAGAAAAGCCACGTGCAGCATGATGACCGGGCGTCCGCTGATTTTGGGGCGCGGGTGCAACAGCGAGCTCCGTCCGCGACGAAAGTTAAACGCATTACAGCGTATTACGCTGACTTGTGGCCGCGGGTCACGCGTTTCGATCGAAGACAGCCTGCTCCCGCGAGCGAGTACCGTTCACAACAATAAGTCAACTGCTCTAATTCAGCAGCCAGTCCACGACCCGCCAGTCCATCCAGCGATTGTCAGCATCGATTCCGCTTTTGCCAATGAATCCCAGATGGCCGCCATGTTTTGTGACGCACATCGTAATATTGGCAGGCGGAGTCAGGCCTTTCCAGGGGGTCGATGAGACCAGAGGATCATCTTCTGCAACCAGAATCGATGTGTGGACGCGAATCTTATCGATATGGTCTTTGGCAGAGGCGGTTGCGTAGTAGTCCGCGGCCGATTCGAACCCGGACGCAGGTGCGGTATACAGTTCATCGAATTCGATCAGGCGACGTGGAGGCCGTTTCGCCTGAGCCAATGGAAGTTCGTCGTGCCACTGTGGCGTGTCAGAGATTTGCGTCACAAGTTGTCGCGCGAAGTACCAGTCGTAGCGCTGGCCCATGCGCGTGTCGCGAAGAGCTTCGCAGCAGTGTTGCAGGTCGATCGGTGGAGACACTGCCACTGCGCGGTACAGGCTTAACGGAAGGCTGTTCGGATCGTCGCCCAGATAGCGCAGCAACAGGTTGCCACTAAGAGAAAATCCAGCGACGGAGATTGGTGAACTTGGACACAGGCGTTCCAGCATGCGAATGGCGGCTTCTACATCGCGAATTCGGCCAGCATGGTATGGTCGGCGTGCCAGCATGCGTCCAGCCCCACAGCCGCGATGATCCATCCGGAAAACGCGAACATTCTGAGCCATCAGTTTGGCCGCAATGCGAGCCATATAACCACTCTGGTGGCAGCCCGACAATCCGTGCATCAGCAGCGCAACATGATCGCCGCGAGCCCAGTCGTTTGGTTTATCGTCATGCAGAACGGCGAAATCACCATCCGCAAAACGCAGTTTTCTCTGCACGGTTCCCGGGATCGTCGGACTGGCGGGGCGGAGCGCACCGTACAGAGTTTGCAGGTGAGCATTACCCAGCCCGAATGCTGGTCGAAATGCGGGAACACCGGGTGGCGTCGACAGATGATCGCTCCAGCTCGAATCATTGCCCGAAGCCCCGGACTCACCATCGCAAACGATATCGCTCAGGCTGGATTGACTTTCGCGATCTGACATTCGAGATGAACTGTCTGCAGAGTGATGATGGGACGATCTTCTGTGAGATCATCGCGTGGATACGTATTCTTGAAACAAACGCGATTCTGTCCAGTGCGGTTTCCTGAGTCCCGAAGTCCCTCAATTCTGATAAATCACAGCGGGAGATTCCTTCCCATCGGGCTCAGTTTCTGTTGAATCAGGCGAAATCTGTGGCTGCGTCGATCTGTCGTGGCGGCTTTGGAAGTCCAGGGCTACTGGGGTAAATTCCCGGTGTATCGCTGGAGTACCAGTCCTGCAGCACGGCCTGCCATTGGTCGATCTGATTGACACTGATGAATGCTGCTCGAACAAGATCGCCTTGTGGGTGCCAGTCAGCGTACCTCATGCCGAACTTTCGCAGTTGCTTGACGGCGCGTTTTTCTGAGTAGACAGTACAGGCCAGTCGGAAGTGTTCTGCGATAACAGCCCGCTGTTCGGCAACCGAAGGTGGTGACGGCAAAGGTCGGCCGGCGAGTAGTTCAGCGGCCTGCGAAAAAATCCACGGGTTGCCGATTGATCCACGAGCCGCAGTGACTCCGCTGACACCGGTTAACCTAATCATCCGCACACAGTCTTCTGCGGTGAATAGATCACCACTGCCCAGGATTGTGTGATTTGGAAACTGTTGGCAGACGTCTGTCAGAAACTCCCAGTTGGCCGGGCCCACATAACGCTGTTCGACAGTTCGCCCATGAATCGTGACCGCCGCGATGCCGGCGTCGAATGCCCCCTCCAGAATGTGAAAGAAGTCGTCACGGCTTTGGGCAGAATCATCAATGCCCCGTCGCATTTTCAGCGTGACTGGCGTGCCGTGAGGAACAATGTCTCTGACTCTGCGGACGATCTCCAGGGCGATTTCCGGCTGGCTTAAATGAAATCCGCCGCGGCATCGCCCCAGCACCTTCTTCACCGGACAGCCGAAATTGATGTCAATCACATCGAATCCTGCCTCCACCAGCCTGGTAGCTGCAGCGGGAAATTCCTCCGGATCGGCACCCATCAATTGCGCGCCTGCGGGGTGGTCTTCGTCTGTCACCAGCAGAAAATGTCTGGTCTTTGCTCGATCCTTCAGCGAATTCACGAACGAGTCAACCATCACTTCGCAAATGGTGTAGGGGGCACCCATCTGTTTCGCGATCGCGCGCATGGGCCAGTCGCTGTAGCCGCTGAGTGCTGCCTGCACGACGGGAAGTTCGAATTTTATTTGGCCGATCTGCAACATCGCGACAGTGTATCAGGCTTTCCGCTCGCAGTTGCCGCAGGCAGTCATAAAAAAAATGCCCTGGCCAGCAGAAACTGGTCAGGGCATTTGACGATTGCACATCAACACACTGTTGCGTTATTCCTCATCACGCTTTCGTGAACGTCCACGAGAGGTCACGGCAGCCAGAGCAAGTCCCAGAGCGGAAGCAGAGACCTGTTGTTTGCCGGATTCCGACTGAACCGTCAATTCGACGTCCGGATTTGCTTCCGACAACACGATCAGCTGTTCGGTCTCACTGGATTCGGCGTCCAGACGCCACCAGTCTGCTGTCGCCAGTTCTTCCATCACACTGTCGACTTCGTTGGTGTGGTCAGCTTCTTCAGACTTCGCTTCGCTCGATACTTCAACAACGGGTTCTGTCATCAGAGCCACGACTGCGGCCGGGTGGACAGTGATATTCACCAGGTCATCAGACCACGCGTTGTTGTGCAGAGAGGCCAGCATGACTGGTTCCACGGTCGCGGAATCGCCTTCCTGGGTCTGTGGACGGTCAATCGAAGCAAAGAAGTCCAACGGTTGCGACCATGGGCCGGGACTGCCATCGCCGTTCAGTCCGCGAACCCACCAGCGGTAGCTTCCGGATTGCAGAATGGTGGATGGTGTAAAG
>CALFOL010000016.1 GCA_937919915.1 uncultured Planctomycetaceae bacterium | reverse complement strand
TCCCGAATTCGAGGCTGGGGCTGACCATACCTTCCGCTTCAACGGATACATGCTATGCTACCAGCCTCGGCAGATTGGGGAATCAGCCGTTTTTTTTTGGGGTACTGCATGGCCCACGATGGGCGAATAGGGTGACAGGTGAAAGACTTTTCTTTCGGCAACGCCGTAAACACGCTGGGACTCACAGCTGCTGTCGATGTCTTCGATGACGAGGCTCTGTTTCAGCCGTTGAACAATGAAGATGTTTTGGGGCTTTCGCAACTGGGAGGCGCGGATGGATTCTCGGGCACTGCCGCGATACTGCGTTCCACCGGCATTAGTCAGCGCCGAGTATTGCGTGCCGGCGTCGCGCCGATTGATTTAGCCATTGCCGTGTGTCGTAAGCTTGAGCAAATCAGTGCTTCGTCGCTGAGAGAGTTCGGACACATTCTGCTCTGCCATTCGCATGTTGATCCCACTGCGTGCGAACAGCTCGCCGCCCGCATGTCGGCCAGACTGGGTTTAGCCCCCAACAGCATTTCTGCGTTCAACCACGGATGCTCCGGCTTCCTGAAGTTAATGACTGAAGGCTCACTGCTGCTGGAAGATTCTGAACCCGGCGCAAAAGTCGCGTTGGTATCGATCGAAACACCGGAATTCTGGCACGACGCATCCGACCGGCTGTTCTGCGGACTCGTTTCAGCTGGCGCTACGGCAGCTGTGATGGAAGTCGGAGCAGAAGGCTTGCCAATCAGTAGCGTGAAAAGTGATGACTTCCGTATTCCGGCAGATCGTCGCCCAAATCCCGAACCGTTGTTCTCGATAGAAACCGGCGACTTTTTTGACTTCCACGGAAACCCAAGTCACCGGCAGGTGATGCGAATGAACGCAGAACCCGTCTTCCTGAACGGTATCGAATTGATGCTGGATAGCCTGCGATCCGCTTTGATGAGCATCGATCGTCGCCACGGTGAACGCGTCATTGTCGCGCCTCATCAGCCCAGTGGTAAGCTGCTAAAGGCATTGATTGCGGCAGCAAAACTGGAGTTCCCGGAGATCGAGCTTCTAAACAACCTGGAGTTCTACGGCAACACGATTTCGTCGTCGGTGCCGACATTGGTTTCCAGGTTCGAAGAAGTCCTCCAACGGAATAACGTAGAACCACCTCGAGATGGTGACCACATCATTCTGCTGGCCGCTGGTATCTGTATGAACGAGATTAACGATCACATGTCCGCCGGTTACGCTTGTATGAAATGGCAGTCCGGCGCCCTAAATGCATCGCGCCGCCAGTCTGTCATGAACGCCGCCCGCTAAGCAGGTTTTTTGGGTGAGCCGAAACCTCGGGCCTCATTTATGCAGCGTCTTTTTTCGCCAACGCCCGATGGCATTCGTATCCGGAAAGAGTCCTGCAACTATTAGCAGTCGGGCGGCAGGCAACGCGTTGACTCCGGTCACCAGCAAACTGTTGTGACCGTGCAACCGCAGAGCTTTACTCCCTGGCGTCCAGCACCATGATTTCGACTTTGCGGAATTCGCACGGGTGACTTTCTGACTGCAGTGAAATCGTTCCGCCACTTAGCTCCAGCTTGCCATCCTTGATGAGCTTCTTCGCGCTCTTGTCACGCTCGTCAAATTGCGGCTTGGTGTACTCCAGCACCGTCTGGCCATCCAGAAGATGGCGGATCATCTGGTTGCCCCGCACTTCGATTTCTGCGGTGACCCATTCATCAAGATGATGCGTCTTTGATGTTGAGCTGATGCAGTGCTGCTTGATCAGCTTGCCATCCATCACGACGTTGGTGCCCGGTGTACACAGATTGGATGTTGTGCGAGCATCTTCGCCGTTCCCGGCCAGCAGTTGCACTTCAATCGACACGGGGAAGTCCTGGTCCTTGTCCATCGTTTCCGGCTTTTGCCCGTGTGCCATAATGCCACTGTTACGAATCGCCCAGCCAGGACCATCCTTGCACTGGTCGCCAACAAACCGATACTCGACACGAAAACGATAGTGCGAAAACTCCTTTTCGTAGAACAGATGCCCGAAGCGTTCGCCGAAGCCATCCTCGTATTGGTCGTAGCGGACCTTCAACACTCCGTCCTCCACACGAAACGTGTCGCCGAAGTTCTGGCCGACTTCTGAGTAACGGATTTTTGGTGTCCACCCGGTCAGGTCTTTGCCATTGAACAGCGAAACCCATTCTCCGGTTTTGAATTCCAGATCAGCCGCTGAGCAAGCGGTCGCAGCAGTCAGCAGCAGAAAGATCACAAACAGCTTCATGGCGGTATTCCTGTTAAGTAGGAAAGATCATTCGGACGCATTTCGTTGCGGTAAGCGGACGATCAAAATAGCAGCTTCAAAGGATATCGAAGTTTCCCTGCCTGTTCACTAGAGCAGCTTACTTATTGTTGTGAACGGTACTCGCTCGCGGGAGCAGGCTTTCTTCGATCGAAACGCGTGCCCGCGGTCACAAGTCAGCGTAATACGCTGTAAGTGGCGTTAATTTCCCGGAACTCGTGCCGCTTGTTCCAAACTTTGTCTTTGGAATGCGTTGAATTCAATGACGATAACGTCTCAACTGCTGAATCTTCGATTGGGGTGATTGCCATCACATTGCCCCAATCAGACTGTCAAAATCACTCAATCGTCGAAAATTATTATGGTTCGAATCGCTCTCCTGGGTACCGGTCTCATCGGTCGCTTCTATACAGAATCTCTCCACGGCAAGAGATCTTCTGATCGCGTACATGTTGTGTATTCGCGAGACAGCAACCGCGCAGCAGACTTCGCCGGCCAACACAACATCCCTAAAACGACAACCAATATACACGAAGCGGTCAACGATCCTGATGTTGATGCTGTCATTATCGGGCTGCCCAACAACCTGCACGAAGAAGCCGTACTGGCTGCAGCCGCGGCAGGCAAGGCCGTCCTGTGTACAAAGCCATTGGGACGTAACGCTGCGGAAGCATTGCGAATGTTGCAGGCCGTGGAAGCCGCCGGCGTGTTTCATGGCTATCTGGAAGACCTCGTGTACACGCCGAAGACTTTGAAAGCCCTGGCTTCCGTCAAAAGCGGAGCCGTCGGCGACGTCCTGTGGGTTCGTTCACGAGAAACACACCCCGGTCCGCACAGTGACTGGTTTTGGGATAAAGAGCAATCCGGTGGCGGAGCGATTGTGGACATGGGATGTCATTGCATCGAAATCGCACGCAACTTTATCGGCAAAGACATTCGACCGGTCGAGGTCATGTGCTGGGCCGACACACTTGTGCATCCCATCGAGGCAGAAGATCACGCCGTCGGCATGGTGAAATACGAAAACGGCGCGATCGGGCAGTTTGAAGTCAGCTGGGCGTTTCGTGGCGGGATGGATTTGCGAGACGAAGTCGCCGGGACGGAAGGCACGATCTGGCTGAACCACTGGCTGAGAACTGGCATGGAAATGTTCTCCGCCGGGGGCCAGTCAGGCTACGTCGCCGAAAAAGCGGAAAGCAACACCGGCTGGCTGTTTCCGGTTGGTGATGAAGCCGTCGCACTGGGCTACGTCGACATGTTCGCCGACGTATTGAACGCGATCGAGCAGCAGAAGGCCCCACTGGAAGATTTTTACGACGGCTATATCGTGAATGCCATCGTTGATGCGGCCTATGCCTCGGTCTCCAGTCGGCAATGGGCGCCGGTCGATCTTCCTGTCTGGCGCGGTCGAGAAGGTGTTCCCAAAATCGGCGCCCACCGCGAATACGATGCGGACCATCTGCTGATCAAAGAAGAAAAGATGCCCGACGGAACCACTAAGATTATCCTGCGACACAAACAGACCGGAAAAATCAGCCAACGCACCGCGTGATCGCAGTTCTAACCTCCACAACGACCAAAAACCAACAGACCATGACTGCTTCACACAGACGCTATCATCTGGCAGACTTTTCCGAGATCGAAGGGGTGCCATGCCCTTGCGGCACGGCTCGTCGTGCGTTCAAAGATGTAGAAGCGTTTCCGGGAACGCTGCACGTTACAGAAATCAGTGAAGATGCACGGAAGCATTACCACAAGACGCTGACAGAAACCTACTACTTTCTGGAGTGCGGACCAGATGCGATGATGGAACTCGACGACGAAATAATTCCCGTTCGACCGGGAATCAGTATCGTGATTCCGCCTGGCGTCAAACATCGAGCCCTCGGAAAGATGAAAGTCCTGATCGTCGCGATCCCTAATTTCGATCCAGCTGACGAATGGTTCGACTGAACGTTTTCGACCTGCCTGAACAACCGCCTCTGTCGCGTAGCATGCGGCCGGTTTCCCACATCCCCGTCCGTGACAGACGTGCAAACGTGTGGGTTCCGGCAGAAATTGCCTCAAAAATACAGGGAATCTATGGTCTGCGGTAATCATGCGCTATTGCTGCGTTTTTCGAAACGGCGATACAATGAGAGCCCTGTCTGGAGAAATCCGCTCGCTCTCGCCCTGTTTGCATGGACGCAATTGTGGCCGTACGTCAACCAGCAATAACTCAACGATCAAACTCAGCCTGCCTGCCACTACTGCTTGCACTCTGTGTGCTGGCGTGTGGGTGTGCAGGGAAGAGTCTGGTCGATGACAACCCTGTCTTCGCCGCAGCGCCGCCGCGTGGGTCTTACGAAAACAAAGCGAGTCTTGCGAGCAACGAAAAAGAAGCCGACTCTCCGATTCAGGCGGTCGGCTTCTCGACCGTGATGACGACAGAACTCACAGGAAACACGATTGTCGCCGAAGTGAACGGCAATCCAATCTTCGTCGACGATCTGGTGGGCAGTATGCGACTGACCATCGAAGCCGATCCACAAATCACTCCGGAACTGCGGCAACAAATTCTCCACGCTCAGGTCAAGGCCCGGTTAGACAGCTATGTGGAACAGCAAATTGTTATCGGAGCGTTGAACAAAGCCGTACCAGCGGATCGCCAGGAAGTCATCAATAAGTCACTGGAAGAGCCATTTCAGCAGGTCCTGACGGGCATCAAGGGCGATCGCAAAATTCAGACTGACAAAGAACTGAACGAAGTGCTTGCGGGCGAAGGCTTGTCGATTGATTTGCTGCGAGAGAGCTTTGTGCGAATTCAAAAAGTGCAGGGCTATCTTTCGACGCTCGCTGAGACTCCATCAAGGATTGAGCGACCGGAGCTTGTTAAGTACTACCAGGAGCACACGGACGAATTCGCAACGGAAGAACGCGTTCGGTGGCAGGAAATTGTCATCCGTTTTGACAAGCATGGTAGCCGCGAAGAAGCCGAGAAGGTCACGGCCGACGTGATCGCACAATTGCAGAAGGGCGCTGACTTTGCTGAACTGGCAACGAAACGATCCGATGCTCTGAGTGCAGAAAAACGCGGCGACATGGGCTGGCTGCAACAAGGAAGTCTGGCGGACAAGGTTCTGGAAGCTCGGTTGTTTGAACTGAAAACGGGCGAGATGACCAAGGTCTATGTTCGCGAAGATCAGTTTGAAGTGTATCGCGTCGCGGATCACCAGCAGAAACGTGTGGCGCCGCTAGCGGAAGTTCAAGGCGAAATTGAGCAGAAGATCCGCCAGCAGCTTCAGAAAGAAGCCCGCGCGAATGCACTGGGAACGCTGCGTGAGACGGCAACTGTTGTCACGATCTTCGACGGTGAAAAGCCAGTCGAATGAGTGCCATGATGTAGCCCACATGATTTGTCAGATACCAGCATGAATCCTGATCACACACTCCGCGTTCTGGCGAACGCTGCTACGAACGAGCGTGCTTAAACCGCTCCGCGAGAAACCGCAGGTCCACGCCTCTTCAAGGCCTCGGCAATCTGTGTCAGCGTTACATCGTTTAGCGTGACCCGCATCGCAGTCGCCGTTTCCTGAATCTGCCAGTCTCGTTTGGCACCACACAACGCAGACGTAATGCCCGGCTGCGCGACCGTCCACGCGATCACCAGTTGAGACACCGTCAGGTCGACCTCTGCTGCGACTTGTCGCAGGTCGTCCAGGAAATCCTGATTCTTCTGCCATTCCTCCCCCTGAAACATCGGGTACTTCGCCCGGCCATCACCTGCTGCGAACTGATGATCACGGGGCAACTTTCCGGCCAGCAACCCCTTCATCAATGGCCAGTAGACGCACAACGAAATTTGTTTTCCACGACACCAGGGGGCGATGTCAGCTTCGATTTCCTGCTGCAGCATATTGAAGTGCGGCTGCACGGCCGATAGAGGACAAGTGTTGTGGAACTCCTGCAACTGGCTGATGGTTAGGTTTGATGCTCCTGCCGTCAGCACTTTTCCGGCCTGGATCAATTCCGCAATCGCACCTGCTGATTCGGCAATTGGCGTCTTGGGATCAGGAGCATGCAGGTAGTACAGTTCGATGCGATCGGTCCCCAATCGCTGCAGCGATTCGTTGCATTCCCGTAGAATGGTCTCTCGTCGACCATCATAGTCCTGCCCTTTGCCAACGCGATGCAGTCCGCCCTTTGTGGCGATCACCACATCATCGCGACGGTGGCAAATGACTTCGCCTATCATCTGCTCGCTCTCGCCGTTGATTCCATAGGCGTAAGCGGTGTCGAGGAAGTTAATTCCACTATCTAACGCTGCCCGGAGTGTGCACAGGCTGTCGTTGTGGTTGGCATCCAGCGTTGTCATGCCTGTGATCGGCCAGCAGCCCATAGCGACGGAAGAAACGTGAATGTCTGATTGGCCGAGTTGTCGCAGATTCATGAGTCGATCGTGGCTTTACAGCAGGTTGAACTCTTCGTGACTGGGGCTTCCAGCCGCAGTTGACAAGGGGCTGCGGCTGGAAGCCACAGTCGCATCGGCATCTTACTGACTCTGGATCGACTTCCAATCCAGCTGGAATCTGGCAAGGTACTTTCGCAGGCGGTCCGAATCATTGGTCGACGCTCGGGCCTCACGTGATACCGCAAATAGTCGGCGACCTGCTGCCGCCATCGATTTTTCCTGGCCGCAGATGGTCAGCACAGTCGCCAGTTGAGCGTGATCGAACAGGTCAATCTCCAGAACCTGCTGCCCGCTCAGGAACTTCCGCAATGTCCGCTCGGTGCTGTCACCGTCACAGCTTTGCCATGAGGCTGACAGGCGTTCGATTTCTTCTCGCACTTCGGCGATTCCAATCCGGCCACTGGCTGACAAAGTCGCCATGCGGATCACCGCTGCGCTGAGGTCGCGAAAGTTGGCGGCCCACTGTGCCGTCGGCGACACAGCCCACTTCACAAAGTGGCTGCGTGCCTCCCGGTTGATGCTGATCTTGCGACCAGTCTGCTGACACAGACGTTCCAGCTCGTAATCCAGGTTCGGTTCGATGTCTTCTTTTCGTTCGGCAAGCCCGGGCAGCAAAAATGTCCACAGGTTAATTCTGGCCAGCAAATCTTCACGAAATCGTGCTTCGGCGACGCGTTGCAGGAGATCCCGATTCGTTCCGGCGATCAATTGAAAATCGGCCGACATTTCACGGTCAGCACCGACTGGTAAGAAGCGTTTTTCTTCGATGGCACGCAGCAGCATGGCTTGTTCGTCGAGTCCCAATTCGCCGATTTCGTCGAGAAACAAAAGACCGCCATCAGCAGATTTCAGCAACCCCTGTCGAGCTGTCGTAGCGCCGGTGAAGGCACCCTTGACGTGACCGAACAAAGCGGACATCGATTGATCACCGCGCAGCGTAGCGCAGTTGACCTCGACAAACTCGCCCGCGATTTGTTCACGCCGTCGTTTCAGCTCGTACACCTTTCGTGCCAACCGCGTCTTGCCCGCTCCGGTAGGGCCGGTTAACAAAATCGGCGCGGTACTGGCGATGGAGACTTTTTCGATGCGTTCGATCATGTTGTTGAACGCATTGTTGCGAGTCTCAATACCTGACTTCAGGAATTGCTGCCCCTCCTGTTGTTCAACAGCGAACCGTTCGGCCAGTGCGTCGTAACGCGACAGGTCCAGATCGATGAGTGAGTATTTTCCGGGGTGAGTGCCGTACGCTTTTCGTTCTGGCGGACTGGTTTGCAACAGGACACCAGGCAGATGCCGGGACTCCGTCAGCAGGAACAGACAGATCTGCTGGACATGGGAACCCGTTGTAATGTGGATCAGGTAGTTGTTCTTTTCCGTATCGAATTTATAGTTCCGAGCGAATTCATGCAGCGTCCCGAAGACTTCTTCGAAGTCCCATGGGTTTTTAAATTCGATTTGCTGCAGGCGGACTTCGGTTTCC
>CALFOL010000015.1 GCA_937919915.1 uncultured Planctomycetaceae bacterium | reverse complement strand
GTAATTCAGGTAAGGATGATCCGAAGATTATTATGTGCGAAAACATATAAGCGCGTGCTTACGCCCCATTCTCCAACGCTATTCAAAACTGTATCCGGCCATGAACGCCAGAATTGCTTTGGACAATCCGCAGGTGGTTAGAAGCTACCTGTCGCATGTAGCGAGGTCGATGTCACTTGATCGAGACGATCCGAAATATATGCCGGTGACGCGAGATCTGTCTGAAGCCAACCGCCAACTGATTCTTGCCTGGCTCCAGACCGGCAAATGACCACATCGCCGCGTTGATCTGAATAACGTCATTCGCCGACAGACTCCCGAAGTACATTTCGAAAGCAGAACACTCGTGGAAACTTCACTCACGCTTGCCCGACAATTTCGCCTTGTTTGTCTACTCTACGGGGCGCTGCTGGCGACTGTTTCGGCTGACGAGAAGCACAAACAGATGCCGTTTTCTGTTGAGCTCGGCGAACCTTTTACCTTCGATGGCGTGCCACCACAGCAGGCGTTCGCTCATGCCCACGCAGACGTCGACGGCACCAAGTGGTTGTTCGTCACCGGGCGGCATAACGGACTTCACGGATTTTCAGAGCCTACGCCGGAAGACCCTGAGAATGACTTAGCAGTCAAGCAGGCCAATCAGCATTTTTGGGTGATCGACATCGAGAACAGAAAGGTTTGGAAGTCACCATTGGCAGCGGTGAAGCATTTAATGACGGATCCTCTGCGCGGCTCGAACTGCTTGCATTGCCAGGTCGGTGACAAGCTGTATGTTGTCGGTGGCTACGGCGCGTCCGCTGCATCAAGGACCACAGGAAACATGACGACCTTCAATTCGCTGACCAGGATCGACGTTTCACAGGTTGTCAGTGCCGTGATCAACAAAAGTTCCTGGGGACAGCATGTTCTTCAAACGTATGATGACGCATTGCGAGTTACGGGTGGCGGGATGCTGCCGCTGGACGGCGATTTGATCATCGTTTTTGGTCAGGTCTTTGACGGTCTGTATTCACCAGCTGTTGGGCAATCAAGTGGTGTTTTTTTTCAGCAGTACACACGACAGATTCGACGTGTGAAGGTCTCCGATCATGTTCGACTTGACGCGAGTGTGCAAAACTATCCCGACTATACCCTTGGTCAGCCACAGCCCAACGATCCCTCTGATCCTTATCGCCGTCGGCCTGTTCCGGGGACATGTAAGCCGGCGAGCCAATGATGTGACCGGCTGCTGTTTTTTGGAGATCGTCGACACCGGAAACCAGGACTTCCCGCCAATCGATGTCGCTTTCCCGGCGATCGCGCGTCATCGCGATGCCCCAGTCAAGCACCGTGACTTCTCCGAATTCGCCCAGCATAATGTTGGCGGGTTTGAGGTCTCTGTGCAGCACACCGCGCGAATGTGCATAGCCAATTGCGTTGCAGACAGACACGAATGCATTCAACAATCGCTGAAGTTCCAGTGGATCCTCAATTCCCTCGGCTCGCCGCCGATGGTAGTTCTTCAATGCCTTGCGCAGCGTCTCTCCGCGCACAAAACGCATCGTGTAATACGACTGCTCGGTTTCTTTGTCTTCAACGAGCTCGTAGACCGTAATGATGTTGGGGTGTTCAAGCTGCCCGGTGATTTGGGCTTTTTTCTGCAACCGCAAAAGCGCTTCCTGATCCTGAGACAGATTGGGCAGCACTTCCTTCAGAGCGACCTCGCGATTCAGCTGGCGATCGGTCGCCAGCCACACCTGCCCCAGACCTCCTTTTCCATGCACCCGCGTCAACGTATAGCGTTCTCGTGTCCCAGGATCTCCCTGAACCGTATTACGCAGCGCGGAATCTTCGCCGACGTCTCCGATATTTGTCCTGCCGTAGCGATCCGCGTCAACGGTAAGATCTTCGCGGTCCGCAACGCTAAGTCGCACAGACTCCAGAGCGGCTTCCGGCTTCCGGGTTATGGTCATGCTTACTGATTCTGGCCGCCACGAGTTTTTCAATGTCTGCTCGTTCCGATTCGTTGATCCACCCCGCATCGACGGCCTGCTGTGCAAAACTCTCCACGGAATCCAGACCGTCCTGCTTAAGCTTTTTGTCGCCCTGATCTCGCGAGATCAGGTCCAGCAGAACGGCAACTTCCGCGAACAATAAATCTTCATGAGTTTTCATCAGCAATCCTCTTTCCACGCCGAGTCACTTGCCAGAGTGCCTGATTGAAGATGTGCCCTGGGAATACCATTTTTCGACGTCTTTCACAGTCTTCGGAATTGCAGCACCATGCCAGCCGAGTCTAGCAGAACGTCTGCCGTCAAGGCATGTGCCGCAGCAATGCGGGGCCGCGTAAATCGGGAAGTGAGTGGCCGGATGCCAGCAGCCGTTTCTTCGCTGGCGGACAGTCGAAGGTCTCCCCGAGACCTGCTACGATGTGCGGTACACCCCACTTGGGATGTGTTCAGCATTTATGAAAAACAGAACGCTACTCATGGAAAAACGTCGTCTCGGAAATACAGATCTGGACCTGACTGCTCTTTCGTTTGGAGCGTCGTCAATGGGGGCCGAATTTCGCAAAGTCAATATCGACGAAGCGCTGCAGAGTCTGCGTGTTGCCATCGATCGCGGAATGAATTTCGTTGACACGTCACCGTTCTACGGGCGCGGCATGAGCGAAGTGTTACTGGGTCAAGTGCTACCAGAGATTCCTCGGGACAGCTACTACCTGGGAACCAAGCTGGGCCGCTACGCCGGCGAGCACTTCGACTTCAGTGCCAAGCGCGTTGAAGAGAGCGTCGACATTTCTCTGGAACGTATGCGTCAGGATCATCTGGACATCGTGTTGTGCCACGATCTGGAATTTGTGGAGATGTCGCAGATCGTCAACGAAACCCTCCCTGCGCTTCGCAAGCAGGTCGAAAAAGGCAAGGTGCGTTACATCGGTGTCAGTGGTTACCCGATGAAGATGTTCAAATACATTCTGGCCAACGCAGACATCGATTGCATTCTGACTTACAATCATTACACACTTCAGAATGACATGGCTCTGGAACTGGTACCAATCTGCAAAGAAAAAGGCGTCGGCCTGATGAACGCCGCGCCGTTCTCGGCGCGATTGCTGACCAGTGCGACACTTCCCGAATGGCACAAAGCCACGCCGGAAGTGCGAGAGGTCGCAAAGCAGGCATCCGATCATTGCATCGCGGCGGGAACCGACATCGCCAAACTGGCTCTACAGTTTTCCATCGCCAACCGGGACTTCACAACCTGTGTGACCGGTTCGGCCAATCCTGGCCGAGTTTCCGAATGGGTTGACTGGGCAGAGGAGCCGATGGACGAAACACTGGTGGCCGAAGTTTTGGAAATCCTGAAGCCGATCCACAACTGGTTCTACGTCGAAGGCCGTCCGGAAAACAACGACGATTCCGCGTTGGGTTCTTAAACAGTCTCCACTCCAGACGCGAGCAAAAACCTTCTGGCGACTTGCT
>CALFOL010000014.1 GCA_937919915.1 uncultured Planctomycetaceae bacterium | reverse complement strand
GTTCGTTCAGCAGTTCCTGTGACTGCTTCAGATACTGACCTGTCGAATACTTCCGCACGTGCGCGTTGAGTTTACGATAGTTCGCCTGGATCTTCTCCGTGTCGTCTTCGAACTGTACCAGCCGCAGCATGGTGTAGAAGTCCGGCGGTCGAACACCTTCCGGAATGCCCAGCCATTCCTTATAGACGTCGATATCTGCCACGTATTTCTCCTTAGAACCTTTTGGGATTTGGTACTTGCCAGCGGTGCGGCAGCCATGCGCCGAAGTGTACAGACTAAATCCCCAGCGGCAAAGCGGCAAAAACACTCGCTTGCAGCCACCGTCGCCAGGCAGTGGAGCCCCACGCTCTGGCGAACGCAGCCACAACGCCGGCATTTCGCCGCAACTCCCTTACTTGAGGTCCAAACCGTACGCCGCGGCCGCGTTCTTCCAGAAATAGTGCTCAACAGCGTCGTCGCCTTTTTCCCCGAAGTACTTGTCCACCAGCGTCACGAAGCTCGCATAACTGCCGCTCTTTTTTGTGCATGGCCAGTTGCTGCCGTAGATCAGGCGTTTGGCCCCAAAGTTCTCCCACAGCGGATCCAGTACTGTGCGGTAGTGATCGATATTCGACGGAGCCGGCTGCTGCACGCACCGCTGGTACAGCCCGGAAACTTTGCAGTACACATTCGGATGCCTGGCCAGGCTGGCGACAGCATCCAGCCAGTCCTGTCCCGGTGGTTTGCCATCAATATCGAATCCCAGCACATGATCCACAATAATTCTCAGGTGAGGCACCGCCGCAGCCAAAGCGCCAACCTCTTTAACGCCTTCCACTCCCTTGCCGTTCGCCAGAATATCGACAGATAGACCAGCCTCAGCCATCAGCCGAAAGTTCGCCAGTACCTGCGGATTCAGGTAATCGATCGCTTCCGCGTTGCGCGCTCGAATGCCCACAAAACGTTTGTCTTTCCGCAGACGATTCAAATGCTCAGCAAAGTCTTTCCGGTATGGATCGATATTGCCTACCAAAGCCACGTAAAACGGGTCAGCAGACATCTGCTCCAACACCCACATGTTGTCTTCCAGGCGTTCGCTGGCTTCAACAACCACAACGCCTGTGACGCCAGCTGCTTTCGCCAGACTGGTGTATTCTGCCGGCAGATGTGGTTTGTACAACACCGTGTCATCCGGCGGCGGCCACGGGATTCCGTCCGGGCGACGCGGATCGTACAGATGAATGTGTGTGTCGATCACATGCTGCGCCTTGGCGCGAGTCGCTGAGGATTCTGCCGCAGCCGTTGTCTGAGCAGCTGCCTGAGGCACTGCGGAAGTTAGTAAAACACAAATGGCGAGTGCCACGAAGGTTGATTTTGTCATTATTGTTCCTGTTTTTCTCGCCGGACCGATTCCTCCACGGCACGGTCGAATTGTTCACGAAACGTATCGTCAAAGTTAGCCACAGTTTGTCCCTGCTTCAGGTACGGTCGAGGTCGAGACGCGAACTCACCGCCTTCCCACCGGATACTTTGAAAGGTGGGGATTTTTCCCTGCCAGACTTCAGTCACTGTATCCGGTCGCTCTTTTTGTCCGGGAGTCAAAATCAGACTGGTCACGAAATCATAGCTGTCCAGTACCTCGCCGTCAGCCGTCACAAACTTTTCCGCGGACAGTTTCACCACATGAGTGCCTGCTTCATGTAATTCGACCAGTGCCGTAAAACGTCGCGACTTGCGTCCTGTATAGCCACGCCACATGTCCGTTTCCATAATCACAGCCAGAGTATTATGCGGGGCCGCGGTTTCGACATCAATGACCAGCGAGGCTCCACGCGGACCGACGAACGCCGAGTCATTCACTTTGTGCGTTTCATAATTCCAGTGTATTGAATGGCCCACACCCACCAGCGACCAGTCTCGCCAACCGTGTTGAAAATCATCGATCATCCGCTGCCGCGTTCCTGCGGGCTGCGCGCCGGCCGCCAGCAACTGCGCAGGAGATGCCTGACGGCACTCGCTGGTCACGGTCAGCAGTGACGTGTCCTGGTAGCCGGGTGGCATCTTTATCACATCGCCGGTGTCGTAGGTAATATTGGCAAACACAAACAATGGCTCGCCACTTTCCATCACCGCACAAGCAGCTCTAAAGACGTCTCCGTCGCGAACCACGTCCGCCGAACGCCAAAACCGCGTGCGTGGATCGCGGTCGTAGCCGTAGAACACAGCAACCGACGTTAACTGATACGGACCTGCAACATCCGGACGCACAACGAACTGTGATATGCCGTCCGCCGAATTGAGAGCAAGTTCTGTGCGAGCCGTCTGCGGAAATATAAAACGGTGCTTCAGATGTGTCTGAAACCAACGTATTCTCGCGGCATAGTTGTCGCCCGTGAAACGATGATTCCTATGGGGAGCAAATGACAGCGCACCGTTGCCGTGCGGCAGTGTACGAAAACCTCGCAGCACAAATTCCATCGGCGAGTTGAAGTCATTGGTTGCTCCCAGAAACATCACGGGACACTGAATCAACGGCCAATACTGACTGCAATCCAGCGTTGCCGCGTAAAGTTCTTTGTCGGCCTGCATTTGCCGACCGGATCCGGGCACACCCGCGATGTCTTCATACAAATAGCCACTGCCGCCAACCGACGGTGATGCCGCTTTGACGCGGGAGTCGGTCGCGGTCAACACAGTCAGTCGCCCGCCCATACTGTGCCCTGTAACGCCAATATTCGCGCCGTCAGCCTCAAACTGCTGCTCCAGAAACGTAATCGCGCGTCGCGCAGCGGCGGCATACAACAGCCAGCTGCTGTTCCACGGATGTGGAACGTCGTGAATTGTGCCAGCTGCCGGGGTAACGTCGTTGTAATGTTTCGGTTCGAAGAAACCGGCAGGAATTCCGGCCCAATCGGTGTTTGAGTCGCTCTGTTCGCCAATGACATGTTCACCCCAGTTGACCGCGACGGCTGCATATCCATGTGTCGCCCAAAACCTGGCTGTTTGCGGCATTGCACGCTGACCACCGCCATGCAACTGCACGATCCCAGGCAGATTTTTACCGCCGTGTGGAAACGCATAGAATGCTGCCACGCGAGTTTTCCTGCCGGCAAACGTCCCGACTACAAACCGCACCTGTCGCAGCACGATGCCGTCTTCCAGCGACTCGCGAATAAGCTCCGTTTCCAGAGCTTCCGCCCGCGGATCAAACTGCCGCCACGTTTGCGACGCTGTCCGAGGAACATCGTCACCGCGACTGACGCCGCTGATCAAACACAGGAGGATGAACATGACAGAAGGGGAAAGTTGATGATGCCGCATCGTTGATTAGCTTGCTGTTTGGTTTTCAGGACGAAACTCGGCAGGAGCTTGATCAGTCCAGTGTAACAGCTCAGTGCGCAGCGGTTGTGGGAAGCATCAATCTCGGCGGAGTATTACGCATCGTCCTGACGGCTACAGCATATTACGCTGACTTGTGGCCGCGG
>CALFOL010000013.1 GCA_937919915.1 uncultured Planctomycetaceae bacterium | reverse complement strand
CAACAACTCTGCGTCGGGCGCTCGTCCCGCGAGTCGTACTTGGACTTCGTCCGGCTTCCGGGGCTACTTCCTTGGCTTCCGCCTTGCCTTAGTTCAGGTCTCCAGTCAGTAACGCGTAAGCGGGCGCACGGGCGAAATGGCGGAGCCCGCCCGTCGCAAGCTGTAGCGTCCGCGAAGCGGTGAAAATTTTTATTGAGTTTGAACATGCCGATTCGCGTCTTTTCCCTCCCGGCTCGCTCACAAAGCAGCGAAGAAGAGCAGGATATTCTTCCAACCATGTCGGTGGTGCTCATTCCTGCTGTGTGACGGTGCCGTGCGATTCGTCAGTGAAAACACGGGCCAGGTCATCCTGCGAGACACCGCGCGTCGTGCTGATGGCAATGTAATCGGCGAATGGTAGCCGTCAGGCAATGCCGCATTTTCGGTTTCAATATATCCCAGGAGAATGGGTTCGGTTTTCCGTTGCTCCGACCAGCATTCGAAGCGACGCAGGTTGTGAGGTTGTGAGGTTGTGAGGTTGTGAGGTTGTGAGGTTGTGCGGCAGGACAGGTACTCGATTTGCACCTGTGCCGATACGCCACCGCAAAGTAGACGTCACTGTCCCAGTGGCGCAGTTTGCGGGAATGTTCCTCACCACAAACAGTTGCGTTCGCCGTGATCTCAGGCTTCGCCAACCATCGCCTCTGCGACGCAATCGTTATCGCTCGGCATAGCTGCCCTGCCGCTGTTGGATTTTTGACGCGTTTGGCCACGGCAACGTGAGCTTGTTGCGGAGTGTTGCCCCGCCGCGAAGTTCGTCACTGGGACAGTGACGCCTACTTTTTTCGACCTGTGATTCGAACAGGCGAGCCGCCTGCTCTACGGGCGAATAACCAACGCAGTGCGGGTTGTGACAATCGGGCATTCGAAGCTGCGTTTCATCGCGATCAGGTAGCACGCTGGCACAAAGATCAACGCCAGAATCGTTGCGCCGCCAACTCCGCCAGCGATCGTGACTGCCAGTGGAGGCCAGAATCCGCCGCCTGCGATGATCAGCGGCAGAAACCCGGCGATGGTCGTCAGCGATGTTGCAACGACGTGTCGACTGGCACGCACGACAACTTCCTGAATCGCCGCTTCGTCTCCGTTCTTCGCTGCTTCGTCTTCCTGAATGGCCGCCAGCACGACGATCGAATCGTTGATGGCCACTCCGACCAGTCCCATTGTGCCGATGATTGCCATAAATCCGAACGGAAACCCAAACACCCACAGTGCTCCAAGCCCCAGCCCAACTGAAAGAAACGCAACCATGCCGATCAGCGCTGCCAGTCGAAATGATCGGAATGACAATACCAATACCGCAATCATCATCACGGCGAGGACACCGACGCTCGCCAGCAGGTTTCCGACTGCATCGTTGCGCTGCGCGGCTTCACCAGCAAACTGCATTCGATAACCCGGTGGCAACACGAAACCGGAAGCAGCCAAACGTTGCTGAAAATCCGCCAGCACCGGTGCGGGAAGGACTCCCGCTTCCAGATAAGCCTGGACTTCTGTCATACGTCGGCGGTCTTCGCGGGTGATCGTGGCCTGTTCTGAATTCAGCTCAATGTGGCCCAGTGCGGTCAGCGGAATACCTAAGTACTTTGTCCCAGTCGGCGACTGTTCACTGAGAATGTTCAGCATCTCAAGCTGGTCGACGGTTTTTCGTCCGGCTCGACCAATCCGTACGCGAACCGGAATCTCTTCGGTCCCTTCCAGGATCATTCCACCCACTGATCCTTCCAGCGTTCCATACATTTGGTTAGCGACAGATTGGTGCGTCATGCCGACCAGGCGAGTTTCTTCTTCATCAAGGGCGACCGTCAGACGTGGTTGCGGTTCTGCCATTTCGGCGCGGATGTGGGTGACTGCCGGAATCTCTGTCAGTATCCTGTTGATTGACTGAGAGATTTCTTCCAGCGTTTTCAGATTCGGTCCGAATACCTGCACCTCAATCGGCGCCTCGAAGGGAGGACCCTGTTCTAATTGCCGCACCAGAACTCTTGAGCCAGGAAAACGGCGGTCGAGTTCCGCCTGCATCTGATTAATTCGCCGTGGCAGGTTTTCCTCGCTGCTGAGTTTGACCAGTGCCTGAGCGTAGCGCGTGACGCCGCGTCGGGAAGCAATTTGGTTGTAATAGAACGGTGGAGCACTTCGACCCAGCCACCATGTGACTTCACTGACACCCTCGTCACGCATGATGAGGTCGCGGATCTTCCCCGTTTCCAACAGCGATTCCTGCAACGACGCCTGCGCCGACAATTCGACTTCAATCGCGATCTGATCACGATCAGCCGCCGGGAAAAACTGCTCCTGCAGCAATCGAGCCTGAAACAATCCGGTAATCGGAAGAATGACACCGATCAGAACTCCGAGCCACGGTCGCGCGGTTGTGGTTTTCAACAGACCGCGATACCAGGCGGTCAATCTTTGACTTCCCCAGCCGTCACTGTACCACGATCGGGACGATTCATCCTGATTGCCCTGCCCCAAAAAACCCGCCAGCGCCGGAACGATGGTTAATGCCAGCAGCAGCGAACTAAATATTGCGACCACCACGTTCACGGCGATTGAGCCGACGAATTCACCGGCTGGTCCCGGCATCAAAGCGATCGGCGCGAAGGCTAGTGCAGTCGTGAATGTTGATCCGAACAACGGGACGGCGAGATGTCTTACCGTCCTGGAAACGGCCTCTGAAGCAGAATCTCCTGCACGCAGTTTCTGGCCGACTGCATCCACCACCACAATCGCATTGTCGATCAGCAGACCAAGCGCGATGATCAGGCCAGTGATCGACATCTGATGAATCGGAATGCCCATGAATCGCATTCCGGCGAACACCATAAATGCGGAGAGTGGCAGCGCGGCTCCTACAACCACGGCGCTGCGCCAGCCCATCATAAACAGAATCACCGCCATCACAGACACGGCGCCGATCAACAGGTTGTTGCGTAGATCAGTCAGGCGTTCCGTGACGTAACCATCCTGACTAAAGACCTCTACCATACGAATTCCGCGCGACAGGTTGTTCGCAAATTCGTCGGTGACGCGTTGAGACTTCGCGTTCCACCAGTCGATGCGTTCGTTGGGTCGGATAAGGCACGCCAGCACGATGGCCGGCTGGCCTTCGACGATCGCCAGTTCTGACGGTGGATTCGCAACTCCACGTTTCACCTCGGCGATTTCACCCAGCGATACCACGTTCCCGTTTTCAGAGGCCCGGATAGGAATTGTTGCTATGCGAGCGACGGAATCGAGTTAGCCCGAAATCTCAATCAACAAATCAGCGTGGTCACCACGCAGCAGCCCCGCAGAAAATCGTGAGTCGCTGGCCTGGATCAACTGGCTCACAGAACTGGCTGACAGACCCAGCGATGCCAGTTGGTCGGGCTGGATTTCTACAGTGATTTCTTCGTCGGGGTCACCGAGAATGTCAACGTCTTTGGTACCCGGCACAGCCAGCAATAACTCGCGCAGGTCTTCTGCCTGACGACGTACTATGGCCTGTCCTTCGACCGGAAACGCGTTCGGTTCCGATGATCCTGACACTGCGCCATCGGGGTTAGGCGGATCCCAGATTAACGCGATCAGACGCGTATATGCCGTGACTTCGATGCGTTCGAATTTCGGGCGCGAGGCGTTTTCAGGCAGAAAAGCTTCCGCATCGGCCACCCGATCCCGAATTCTGGACCACACTGTTGGCGCTTCGTCAGCGTCAATGTCGTCTCGTAGCTCAATGGTAACTGTCGAAAATCCAGACCGGGAATTGCTGCGGAGTTCTTTGATTTCCGCGATCTCACGCAGCTCGTCTTCAATCGGTCCTGTTACCTGCGATTCGACCAGTTCCGCGTCGGCTCCCGGCAGGCTGGTCAGAACTAACGCAGCACGCTCCGTTAGCAGTGGATCTTCCATGCGCGGCAGGATCATATAGCTGGACAAACCGGCGACCACGATCAGCCCGATCGTTAACAGTGTGAGTCGCGGATTGCGGAGAAACAGCGTCGAGATCGACTAGTCTTTCTTCGTTGCAGCAGGTGTGTCAGTCACACGTTGCCCCGGGACCACCCGATGAACTCCAGCCATGACGATCCGCTCACCTTCATAGATTGCTCCGCGCACGACGGCTGTTTCTCCGTCAGTGTGCACCACTTCCACTGCACGCGCCGCGATTGTGGTTTGTGATGGATCGTCGGTCGCTGTTTCCAGAATGTATGCAGACCACAAGCCTCGGGACCCTGCTGTCAGGGCTGTTAATGGCACACGAAATCCATCCATCGATTTCGTTTCGGTGAATGCCAGTCTGATCAGTGATCCGTCCGCCAGTCCGGATTCCGCAGCATTGTCGATGTCGATCACGACTGTTTGTGTTCTCGTGGTTGGATCGACCTGAGCAATCACGTCACGAATACGCCCTGTGACTTGGATCTGTCCGGATTTCAACACCACATAACCTTCCCGATTCAGGCTGCTGATGAATTCTGAGGGGACGCCGATTTTGGCTTCCAGTTTGCTTGTTTCCAGGAGTTCCAGCACTGGTTGTTGTGGGTTCAGCATGTCGCCTTCGTCTGCAAAGCGTTTGACGATGGTTCCGGAAAACGGAGCTTTCAGTTCGCTGTCAAGAACGTCGATCTGAAGTTGCTCCAACTTTGCTGCAAGACCCGCCACGACGGCTTCTTGAGCGGCAAGTTTTTCTTTCCGAGTCCCAGCCATCAGCTCATCGCGTTTCCGTGCGACGGCCTCCTGTTTAGCGACCGCGGCCTTCCATGCCAGGCGAACTTCATCCAGGGCCTGGGCACTGGTCGCTCGGCGATCGAACAGCCCCTGCGTGCGGTTGAAGGTTGCCTTTTGTAGTTCTACATCGGCTGTAAGAGCCGCCAGGTCGGCCTCTGTTGAAGCGATGACTTCAGATCGGGGACCTTCGCTGAGCTCGTCAAGAATGGCATTTTGCTGCTGAATTCCAGCTTCCAGTTCGGTGATTTGGGCTAACAGCTGTCGCTGATCAATGGCCGCCAGTGTCTGGCCGCTGGTCACGTTCTGGCCTTCGTCGCAGAGCACTTTCAGCAGGCGAGCCGGGCGTTCGAACGCCAATTGGCTGCTGCTGCTGCTGCTGCTGCTGCTGCTGCTGCTGCTGCTGCGCGCGGCGACGACCATGCCTGTAAACTGGCGGTCCCGATTGACCGAAGAAATCGGCTGCAACTGCGTGGTCGTCACCGGTAGAGCGCTGCGGTCGTGAGTTTTATCGGCAAACTCCGTTTCGGAAGACGAAGCCAGCCACGCACCGGTCACGCTTAGAAACGCCAGCGACAGGAATAATGTGGCAACGGACTTCATCAATACAACCTCAGAAATGGGGGTGGCCCCTGACCTTTTCGAGCTCATGCTCGGAAACGATCCGTGTTTTTTACATTGCCGTCCGCTTCCGTAAGGGACTGCTTGAGCCCGAACTACCAGGCTTGTTTCAGTCGAGAGTATTCTTCAGGGAATACGTCTTTCATGACCTGCTCCATCATGTGATGGTAATCCAGATCTTTCTGTAGCGGAGTCCAGCCGAAGCCGTCCACCATTCCGTGAATGTTGAGTCTAATCGATCGAAAGGGATCAGATATTCCCAGTTCCTTCACTGCGTCGCTGGTCGCGATGATCGAATACGCGCCTTCTGTCATTGACCAAAGTCCAAACACCAGAGCTTCAGGAGTCATGCCTTCCGGCAATGTGACGTGCCCTTGAGCCATACCGTCCCGCACGATGCCTGCTACGATTCCGACACACTGCATCTGACATGTTTTGACCAGCGAACGACGTTCTTCTGTTGTCTTGTCCCAGATCGAATCCGATTTCACGATCTGCTCGACACGAAAATGATCTGGATAAAGTCGTACAAACAGTTCCGCCGCGACCCCGATCGCGGCCAGCCGAACTCGCGGAACACCTTGATAACCGGCAGCCCGCTGAAACATCTCTCGTCGCCGATCCATCGTTTCAATCAGCAGTGCCAGAATGATCTCTTCCTTGCACTTAAAATGGTTGTAGATCGTTCCCCTGGAAACGCCCAGTTCTGCTGCCAGAGAATCCAGGCTCAATCCGTGGTATCCCCCGGTCAGCAGCATCTCACGCGCTAGTTCCATGATCCGCAGTTCGCGATCGTGAATCTCTTGTTTTTTTGGGGTACGTGTCGTCATGCCTCTAGTTTTATTGACAAGGTGTCAAGATTCAAGTCGTTTTTTGACATATTGTCAGGAATGTACTTGAGCCGAACGCCGAAGGTCTCCGAATCGGCCCCTGACTAACCCTGACTAACCCCGGTGGCTGAGACGGGGAGACCTTCGGTCAGATTCAGTTCGGGGTCAGAAGACCCGCGCACAGCGCAGCGCCCGCTGGCGGAGACCCGCAGAACGCTGGCGTGGCAGCGGACAATTTACTCGCTACCCAAACTGCTGAAACACTGCTAAAACATGTGTGGTTATTTAGGGGCAGTGTGAGGACTGCGGTGTTTATTGGTGAGAGCAGGAACGTCGTCTCAGATGGCAGCGAAGAACAAAAAAACGAAGAAGACGATGGCCACTAAGGCAGACAAGTTTGACTGCTATTTGCAGTCGGTGCAGTCTGCGGACCATGAGATCGACATATTTGATCAGGTCTACAAGGATGCGTACAAACGCGAGCCTGTCACGTTGCGCGAAGATTTTTGCGGCACGTTTTCGGTGTGTTGCGAGTGGGTCAAAAGGGACAAGGATCGCAAGGCGTGGGGAATTGACTTGTGTCCTGAGACTCTGCAATGGGGCCGAGACAACATTCTCTCAGACTTGAAGCCAACCGATGCGGCGCGAGTCGTCGTTCTGGAACAGGATGTCCGAGCAGGGAATACTCCGTTCGTTGATGTTCTTGTCGCGCAGAATTTTTCGTTCTGGATCTTTAAGACGCGAACAGAAGTGATTGAGTACTTCAAAGTCGCGCTGGCGAATCTGGCCGACGAAGGCGTGATGGTGCTCGACATGATGGGAGGCACGGCTTGCTACGACACCACGATTACGGACAAGCGCACCATCGTGAAGGGAAAAAAGGGGTTTAAATACCACTGGGAACAGGCGTACTTTAATCCCGTCAACGCGGACGCCAGCTTCTACATTCACTTTAAATTTGGCGACGGCAGCAAAATGAAGCGTGCGTTCGAGTATCACTGGAGATTCTGGACGGTGCCCGAAGTTCGTGAAATGCTGCAGGAAGCGGGTTTCAAAGAAAGCCACGTCTACTTCGAACGGGAAAACGAGGACGGAGAGGACTCGGGCGAGTGGGAACGCATGGAAGAGGCGCCGAATAATCCGACCTGGCTGAGTTACATCGTCGGTGTGAAGTAGTGGATTTTGCCCAGCTCTTCCTACGGGCCTGCCGATCCGATGCCGAACAGAGTTTCGTCGCGACTATCACCGAAACGTAACCTGCGCTAACTGGTTTCGGCGCGGATGCACTCCACGACAATGCGGATTTGGTCGTAAGTGATGTCGTCCCCCAGCAAGCGTTTCATGGGAGAGATACTTTCGATGTTGCCGACTTGCTGAACTGCTGCCCGGATTTTTTCGACGTCGGCGGATGCGAGCCAGCGTGTTGGGTCAACGATTTTCTGTTCGCGAATGTAATCGGTCAGGTACGTTGTGACGGTCGATTTTGCTCGACCAATTTGTTCAGCGACCTCTGAGAGCGGCTTGTTGGTCTCGAAAAAATGGAACGCCTTCAACTTCGCGTCGTTCAAAAGTTTTGCTTTGGGGCGAGACGTCTTTTGTACTGGCGGCCGTTGCGTCGTCTGGTCCATAGAGATCTTGCTTTCGGTGCAGTACTCGACGATCCTCGCGACGAATGCCTCACCATAGTCTCCCCGTTTTCTTTCGCCGACGCCCGGGATTGTACCAAACGCAGCAACCGTTGATGGACGCTGTCGAGCCATCTCTCGCAGCGATGCGTCGTGAAAGATTACGAATGGAGGGATTCGTTTTTCTTCTGCCGTTGTTCGTCTGAGTTCCCTGAGTCTGTTGAACAGGCCGTCATCGACACCGGCCCAGTCGTCCCTTGCAGACGACGTTTTTGTTGCAGGAGGGGCCGTTTGATACAGCTCGGGAATGATTTCACCCTTCAATACCTGTCGTCCCGACGGCGTAATCGTCAGGACGTTATAGTCGCCGGTCTGTGCCAGGAATTCCTGCCCGATGAGTTGCTGAATCCAGTCAACGACCGTGGTCTTCGAATGCTCAGACAGCAATCCGTAAGTTGAAAGTTGATTGTGGCGAAGTTCAAGGATACGTTTGACTGACGATCCTGTCAGCACAAGAGCGACATGGTTCGCTCCGAATCGCTGATCCACGCGGTGGACGCAGGAGATGATTTTTTGTGCGACGATTTGTGGTTCGGGGACCGTATTCAGTTCGCCAAGGCATACATCACACGCACCGCAGTTTTTCTTTTTGAGTGACTGACCGAAATACTCAACCAACATGCGATGCCGGCACAGTGAGCGGTTGCAATAGCCATACATCGCCTCCAGCAATTCCTTAGCCGCCGGCTGTGACGCGTCCGTCATCTTTTTCCAGACCATGAAGTCAGAGCCGGAAAACAGGAGAGTGCATTCGGATTGCAGGCCGTCCCGGCCAGCACGACCGCTTTCCTGCTGATAGGCTTCTATCGACTTCGGCATACCCATGTGGACCACGTAACGGACGTTGGATTTGTCGATTCCCATACCGAAGGCTACGGTCGCAACAACAATGTCGGTTCGCTCATTGATGAAGTCGTCCTGGTTTTTGCTGCGTGCGAAGCTGGACAGCCCCGCGTGATACGGTAGAGATCGATAACCATTGTGATTCAGTGTCGCGGACACGTTTTCGACTTCTTTACGACTGATGCAGTACACGATCCCGGATTGTTTAGGAAAGCGGTCAACGACTTCTCGTAACTGCGTTAGCGCATCAGAACGCCGGTGAACGCGATACAACAGGTTGTCGCGATCGAACGATCCGACCAGCATCTCAGGCGCTGTCAGGTTCAGCTGTTTCGCAATGTCGGCGCGCACCTGTTCTGTCGCTGTGGCGGTAAACGCATGGACGGACGTCTGCGGAAAGTTCTCCTTCAGTGAGCTGAGCTGCCGGTATTCGGGACGAAAGTCGTGTCCCCAGGAGCTGATGCAGTGGGCTTCGTCGATGGCAAAAAAGGCAACTCCGACGTCCTGCAGAAAGCGAATGGTCGTCGATAGCACTAATCGTTCGGGAGCAAGGTACAGCAGTTGCAGCTTTCCGCTTGGAATTTGATCAGCCACGTTGGCTTTGTCGTGGTCTGACATCGAACTGTTAATACTGGCTGCGTTGATGCCGTTGGCGACCAGACTATCAACCTGGTCTTTCATGAGCGAAATTAACGGCGAGACAACAACGGCGACTTTGTCTGTGCACAACGCGGGGATTTGATAACACAGAGATTTGCCACCGCCGGTGGGCAGGACCACGACGCTGTCACGCTTCTGCAATGCACAGTCGATGGCCTCACGCTGCAGGGGTCGAAATGAATCATACCCCCAGTATTGCTTTAACTGCGAGAGCGGCAGGTCGGTCGGAGTATTCATGCCCGTTGTTCCTGGGTGTTCTGGCGATGCCCTTTTGCCTAAACAACACACTACCAGGGATGGAATCGTGATGCGAGTGACAGCAGATTTTGTGAACTGTATGAGTGTCGCTGCAAATTTTTATCTGCCTAACTAAAATCGTCACCTTTGGTGTGGCCGGTGTTGGGGCGAGCATGGGGAAGAAACTCACTCGGCTGCCACGTGGGAGAGCCCTTGTTCGCGCTATTCGCCTGATCCCGCTGAAAAACAGGCCGTTCCTTAGCTTAGAATAGTCGCAGCTGACCGTCCGGGGATTTAGGCGGCGTGAAGAGATCAGTCCGCAGCTGTTGCAGCCGATTCCTGAGCCCGTGTCTTTTTGCAGTCACCTCGAACAACTGCTTGATTTGATCAGCCATCGGACCGCTGCCGCTCATGCGTTCACCGAACTTCGCACTGTTGAGCTGGCCATTGCGGACGGATCGAAGTCGTGACAGAACGACGTCCAGTTTGTCGGGGCGTCGGTTTGTGAGCCAGTCGGTAAATATCTCCTCCACTGCCAGCGGAAGTCGCAGCATGATGTAGCTGGCGGATTGAGCCCCGGCTTCGGCGACTTGTGCCAGCACGGCAGGAATTTCGTGATCGTTAAGGCCCGGGATGACTGGCGCCACCATAACATGAACGGGAATGCCTGCCTCTGCCAATTGTCGAATTGCGTCCAGACGACTAAGCGGTGCGCTGCAGCCGGGTTCCATCAGCTTTGTCAGAGCCTGGTCCAGGCTGTTGATGCTCATCGCGACGCTGCACAGGCCGCGAGTTGCCAATTCACTGAGAATGTCGATGTCCCGTGTGATCAGTTTGTTCTTGGTGATGATCGAAACCGCTTGCGATGCTTCTTGCGCAACCTGCAGACACTGGCGCGTAATTCTTAACGCACGCTCAACGGGTTGATAACAGTCCGTGACTCCCGACAGCATGACTCGATCGGGCTCGTACTTTGCACGGCATAACCATGTTCGGAACAGCGTGGCCGCATTTTGTTTGACGAAGATCGTGGTTTCGAAATCGAGTCCCGCATTCAATCCGAGGAACTCGTGTGTGGGTCGCGCGTAGCAGTAGCTGCAACCATGCAGGCAGCCGCGATACGGGTTGAGACTATAGCGGAAAGGAATGTCAGGGCTGTCGTTTTCTGAGATCACCGATTGAGACGAGTCCTCGAAGTAGCGTGTTCGCGGGCGGTGTAATGCCCGTTGAGCAGCCTCGTCGTACTCAAGATATTCGGCATCAATCTGCAGTTCCCTGCCCGTGAAACGGTTGCCCGGTGTCAGTCCGGTACCACGACCGGTTGGCAGAATTGGCAGGTCTTTGTTGTTGTTCATCTTAGTTCCGCAGCAGCATCTGCCGAACCTCGCGCCTAGCCCTCAAGAGGCTGGCAAAGTAGGGAGGTTTTGCTGGTTATTCCAAAGAATACGAAAAGTTCTCGTGTTATGGTTATAGCCGTCCTGTCGATCGTGTCGAAAGACACTTTTAGGACGAATCTGTATTCCAACGGTTCGTTCTCTGTTGCTGCTCATTCTGAAAAGTACAAAAGGAAAGATAAAGATGCGAACGCACACACTGTTCACCAAATGTGCAAGTATAGCGGTGTGCTTTGGAGTTCTCCTGTCCGGCCCAGTGATGGCGGGGACGCAAGGAATCATCAAAGACGTGGAACTCACCAGCAATGGTGTGCTGTACGGTCAGATCTCAACCTCACAAGGTAAGGTCATTCCGAACGCTGTTGTGCACCTGCGACATCAGGGAGCGGCAGTAGCGACTGCCAAAAGTAATGCTGAGGGTCGCTTCGCGATTTCCGGCGTTCGCGGCGGTGCTCACGAAGTTGTTGTCGGTGCTGTTCACAGCCCAGTGCGACTATGGTCTGCTGGTGCAGCTCCTAAAGGCGCAATGAAAGGCATCGTTGTTGCCGCTGAAGAGACAATCATTCGCGGCCAGAACACTTACTGTGATCAATGCCCACCAGGCGGATCCTGCGACGCATGTATGTCCGGCGGTGCGGCCTCGACTGCCGGCTTTGGGATGTTAGACGTAATTACTCTGGCAACTGTTGGTGCAGCTGTGGGTGCACTGGTTGTCGGCATTGACAACAAAAACAAGCTGGACGATCTTGGACGAGCTCTTCCAGCCAGTCCATAATTGTAACAGAAGCAGCACCCGCGCTCTCAGACGCGGTTGCCTGCAGCAGCAACAAAAAAAAGGCTACGATTGCATTACGCAGTCGTAGCCTTTTTGCATTGGTGCGTAAGGTCGACCTACAGCGTATTACGCTGACTTATGGCCGCGGGAACGCGTTTCGATAGAAGAAAGCCTGGTCCCGCGAGCGAGTACCGGTCACGACATTCAGTCAACTGCTCTAAAGAGCCCCTTCGCCTGTGAGCACCACTTTGATCGTGCGAAACAGAATCTTCAGGTCGTTTCGGAAACAGCAGTTCTGAAGGTACACCAGATCGTAGCCAACTTTGCGGCGGAATCCTTCGATTTCGTTGTCATAGCCATTCACGACCTGGGCGATGCCGGTGATACCGGGTTTAAGACCAAGGCGGTCGACATAGTTTGGAATGTCGGAAGACAATTTTTCCATGAACTCAGGACGTTCCGGGCGTGGCCCAACCATGGACATGTCGCCCTTCAGTACGTTCCACAGTTGAGTGAGTTCGTCGATTCGCGTACGTCTGAGAAACTTGCCAAGTGGAGTGATACGCGGATCGCTTTTTCGAGCAAACTGAGCTCCCTTGATTTCCGCGTCATGTCTCATGGTGCGGAACTTGTACATCGTGAATGGCAGTCCGAAATTGTCTTGTTCCCGACGATCGATCCCTTGATCACGTCGTTCTGCTATTCCATTTGGGAGCTGAGCAGGAGGCGTTCGGCGATCTCGACTCGCCGGTTTTCTGAGATTCAAGCCCACCCGCGTTTGCGAATAGATGATCTTCCCCGGAGACGTCAGCTTCACCAAAAGCGCAGCCAGCAGCATGATGGGCGCACAAAGGATCAGCATGGATGACGAGGTCCGCGGCTCGCTTTGAGAAACGAGTCGACAGTGGGAGGCAGGTGAGGTTTGTCCTTGGACGCGTGAGATTGAGTTTCGTTAACCAACCAGTCCGGGGCAATTCTTCTGCGTATGTCTCGACGATATCCGACAGGCCGGAACCAATCGCTGACCTCGTCACAGGCCGTTCTTGGAGGAGAGTATTGGAGCTCATATTTCTTTATGAATCTGTTTGGCGATGTGTGCAGGAATGTCTTGAAGGTGGCCAGCCTGGTTGCTTTTTCAGCATGACCCGATCACAGAACGAATGGGGACAATAGGTTTCCAACTTAGATGCCAGGGATCGCAATAGAGACGCAATCTGCAGGTCGTGCACCCACGTTCACTTTCTGCAACATCGATGTCGGAATCTTCTGCGCAATCGGATTGATGGATACCATTGATTTGATTGGAATAACCGCACGCATCGGCCACGCGAATTCAGGGCTTTCAGTTCGCCATGGGTTACAAGCCAGCCATCGTGGCTGCTGCGGCCTGCAGAGTTTTCTGGATCAGTTCCGGAGTGTGTGCGGTCGAGACAAATAAGGTTTCGAATTGACTGCACGGCAGATAGACGCCACGGTTCAGCATTCCATGGAACCACTTCGCAAAGCGTTCCGAATCGGACGCTGTGGCAGAGGTCAGGTCGGTGACCGGAGCGTCATTAAAGAACAGTGTCAGCATACTGCCGACGCGATTGATCTGCACCGGGATTCCTGCGGACTGTCCGGCCTGTAACAACCCATCCGCAAGTTGAGCGGCGAGGGATTCCAGTTTGTCGTACGGGTTGTCTTTCACCAGCTGACGTAAGGTGGCTAACCCACTGGCCATGGCCACGGGGTTGCCAGACAGAGTCCCAGCCTGATAAACGGCGCCGACAGGGGAGACGGCGTCCATGATGTCGGCTCGGCCGCCATACGCTCCAACTGGCATGCCACCACCAATGATTTTTCCAAGCGTTGTGACATCGGGGGTAATTCCGAACCGTCCCTGCGCACAATTCAGGCCGACGCGAAAGCCTGTCATGACTTCATCAAAGATCAGCACCGTCGAGTTTTCTGTGCACAGCCTTCGCAGTGTCTGCAGGAACTCATCAGACGGAATCACGCAGCCCATGTTGCCGCAGACTGGTTCCAGGATTACGGCCGCCAGTTTGTCGCCCTGCTCTGCAAACATTTGCCGCAGCGCGCTGACGTCGTTATAGGGCAGGATGAACGTGTCCGCTGTGCAGCCGACTGGAACTCCGGGGCTGGATGGTGTTCCAAGCGTCAGGGCGGCGCTGCCGGCCTGAACCAGCAGGCTGTCGACATGCCCGTGATAGCAGCCAGCGAACTTCACGATGACGTCGCGTCCCGTGAATCCACGTGCCAGGCGGATGGCCGACATGGTGGCTTCTGTTCCTGAGTTCACCATCCGAACTTTTTCGACACTGGGCACCAGTTCCACGACTAGTTCTGCCAAATCGGATTCTGCGACAGTCGGTGCACCGAAACTGGTTCCTGTCTCGAGTGCCGCCTGGATCGCGGAAATCAGAGCCGGGTGACGATGTCCCAGGATATGCGGTCCCCAGGATCCGATGTAATCGATGTACTGATTTCCATCGACATCAAACAGATACGGCCCTTCGCCTCGTTGAATGAACGGTGGAGTTCCGCCCACAGCCCCAAAGGCTCGAGCCGGGCTGTTCACGCCACCCGGAATGCACTTCAGGGCACGCGCGAACTGGACTTCACTTTCGGGACGCTTGGAGGTGTCAGTCATGGAATTCTGTCGTTTGGGATGTTTGGAAAAAGGTTGTGACGGTATCTATCGAAAGCCAGATTCTTCCCCAGGGTTGAGCGAAAAACAGCCTGCCTCCGCCACGTGCCAACCGGCACTGGCAAAGCAGCGACACTCAGGGGATCCGCGGATCGCCTAGTTTTCGAATTCAATCACCTTGAGGCCATCTTTAGCGGCCAGTTCGTCGATGATGCTGCTGTCGATGTTTGTGTTGGCGACATTGACTTCCTTTAGATTGGGCAGCTGTGACAGCTGTTTGAAGCCGTCGTCCGTGAGCTGGGTTCCGGCCAGATTCAGCGTCTTCAATTTGGTCATCTTCAGGAGTGTTGGCACGGATGCGTCGGTGACTCGACTGGCCTTTAAGTCGAGTTCTTCGACATTCACAAGGTTGCCGAACGCGCTGAAGGCGTCGTCGTTCAGTTTGGTTTCCCAGAAGCCAAGGTACTTTAGTGCGGTCAGCTTTCCGATGTGCTTCATGCCGTCGGGGCCTGCGATGCGGCACTCACTGATATCCAGATAGTTGATGTTTGGCAGATTGGAAATTGTTTCGAGTCCGGCGTCGTCAAGCGACGTGTCGCGTAGTTCCAGACGTTGCAGTGCGGTGAGTTTGGCGATGTGAGCCAATCCTTCACCTGTAACGTCTGTGCCGCGAATTCGAAGGCGTTTCAGTTTGGTCAGATTCGCAACGTGGATCATTCCAGCGTCGGTGATCTTCGTGTAGTCCAGTTGAATTCCTTCCAGAGTTGGCATGCCTCCCAGGATTGTCATCGATTCATCACTGATCGACGTGCAATAGTTCAGGTTGATGTTCTTTAGCTGGAGTCCGCTTAGGTGAGCCACACCAGCGTCAGTGACTTTTGATTTCTCAAGTTGAATGTCGCTGAGCGTCTTCAGCCCTGCGAAGTGCTTTACGCCATCATCAGTTGTGTTGCTGTTGCGAAGATCAATCGCACGGATATTGGGCAGCTTGCTGAGTGCTTCGAGTCCCGGATCGGTTAAACCCGTGCGTCGAAGTCCAAGCACCTGCAGGTTCGTCAGCCTGGCAACGGTTTTGAGCGTCTCATCCGTGATTGCAGAGTCGCTGAGGTCAAGGTGTGTCAGTTTTGGAAGTTTCGCCAGGTTCTCCATGCCTTTGTCCGACATGCCAGGACCGGATAGTCCGATCACCTTGACGTTGGGGACGCCAGCAAGATGGATCAGTGTGGCGGAAATATCTGAAGCCGCGTTCATAGAAGCTTCGACCACCAATCCCGATTTGTCTTTGGTCAGGATGAAGCCGGCATCGGTGAGTGCCTGTACGGCCGCTTCATCGTCGGAAACGATGGGCGGTGCCGCTGACTGCGGCGGAATGGTTGAAGGCGGAGTTGGCGTCGCAGGTTGTTGCTGGCAACCATTCAAAACAAGGATGGATGACAACAACAGGAGGTTGATTCTGAAGTGGGGCATTCGAGTCTCTGTGGGCGGTATCCGCAGGCGGAAATTTTGAAGAAAATTGTTAGTCTTACTTGGCGTAAGGGTGAGGGGTAGCCGGCCGAAATTCGGGTGGCGGCTCAATTCTCGTAGGATTTTCTCGGCTGAGGGTACGCATCCGAAACCGAATTGGCAACGACGTACTGTTGTGGATCTGCGCAATATCCGCCGTTTGATTGTTGTTTTCTCTCGGGTCGTTTATTGTAGAAAGTTAACAGTCATTGGAAATGGCTCGGACCTACTGTTTGTCAGTCTCTGCACAGACGCTGAGGCTGCCCCATCACAATTCTTCGAATCCTGCCTGAGGTGCTACTGACATGTCAAAAAAAACAACCCGTCGAAACTTTATGGGGCAAACAGCTGCGATCAGTGCAGGCTTGTGGGTTGGCGGTCAACGTCCAATCAACGCCAATACATCGGCTCTGCAGTCGCTAAGTGCTGGCTGCATTGGTGTTGGCGGCAAAGGTGGAAGTGATACCAGCCACATTTCAGAGCAGAGCGTCGCGATTGTTGGTTTGTGCGATGTTGACGGCGGCACACTGACCAAGAAAGGCCGTGAATTTGCCGACGCCAAGCAGTACACCGATTATCGGGAAATGCTGGATGCGTTGGGTGACAAGATCGACATCGTGACGGTCAGTACGCCAGACCACAATCACGCAGGCGCTGCCATCAAAGCCATGAAGATGGGCAAGCATGTGTATTGTCAAAAGCCACTGACCTGGTCGATCCACGAAGCTCGCAAAATGCGCGAGACCGCCGAAGAAACCGGCGTCGTGACCCAGATGGGTAATCAGGGTACTTCTGAAAACGGCCTGCGCGAGGCGGTTGAAGTTATTCAGTCTGGTGCGATCGGTGATGTTTCTGAAGTTCACATCTGGTCAAACCGACCCGTGTGGCCGCAGGGACTCGGTCGTCCAGAGGGCGAAGACCCAATTCCTGAGAACCTGAACTGGGAGTCATGGATCGGACCAGCACCGATGCGACCCTTCAAAAAGGGCGTTTACCACGGCTTCAACTGGCGCGGCTGGGCCGACTTCGGCACGGGAGCTCTGGGCGACATGGCTTGTCATACCACAAATATGCCGGTGATGGCGTTGAAATTGTGGGATCCGATTGCCGTAACAGCGGTTAAGAATCCAGGACTTTTCGAGGGCGAAACCTATCCTGCCAGCTCAAACCTCGTGTTTGAGTTCCCGGAACGTGAAGGTCTGCCTCCGTGCAAGTTCCATTGGTATGACGGCGGCGTTTTGCCGGATGATTCGCTGATTAATCAGCTTCCTGAATCGTTCCAAAAGCAGATTCAGGCTCAACGCGAAGGCGGTCGAAAGACCAGCGGAGCCGTTGTCGTCGGCAGTAAAGGCCTGTTGTTCTCTCCGGACGACTACGGCGCCAAGTACTTTCTGTTGCCGGAAGACAATTTCAAGGACTACCAAAAGCCCGAGCAAAAACTGCCGCGAATTCCATTCGTGGGTGGTGGGGACGAACGACAGAAGTGGGAATTCGTCCAGACCTGCAAAGGCGAGTACGAACCTGGCACGATGTCGAACTTCAGCTACGCTGGTCGTCTGACAGAAACCATTCTGGTCGGCAACCTGGCCATTCGATCGCCTGAAGGCAGCCGGATTGCGTGGGATGCGAAGAACCTGAAGTGCACGAATATGCCCGAGGTCAACCAGTACATCCATCGAGAATACCGTGAAGGCTGGACATTGGGGTAGGCAGTGGCGACTGGGCGGACCCACGGTGTAAGCCGTGGGGTCCTTGAGCGTCTCCAGGACGTCAATTAGACAGTCGACGTCGTTTATTGATCGACGATTGTCGTTGGCAGGCGAATGAGCAAGCGAGTGGCTTGCTCTACGTATGCCGCTTGGCAGGCTGTGGCAACACGCAGGAGCTGCCGAAGAAGTGAATTCTTCGGCAGCTTTTTTTGTGCGCCGAAGTTGATTTGACGTGGGGAAAACGCGGCAATGGCCGTAACCTGCTGTTCGTATTGTGGTTACACACAATCGCGCAGATCGATAAACCCGGAACGATCCGCATAACCGTCATGTTTTAACTCAACCCACACCCTGCTGTTTTCCGATCGAAGAGATTAACCGTTAGTGCTAATGCTATCGGTCCAGTCTGCCCATTCGGATCGATCGGAACAACCGATGAAAACGAAACGTACTTTTGCGTCCCTTTGTCTGGCCCTCAGCTGCTGTGCGTTGATCACAGCCTCCAACATATCTGTTGGCGGCGATCAAACCGGAGTTGTGCGTTTGACGTCTGGGCAACAGTCGTTTGACTCACCAGCTCCTGTACTACCCGTTGGCGAATACTATTCGCCAAGCCCAGTAGGCGACCCTGGTTTCCAGGACATGGGCAATTACGGAGAGCCTGCGCCCCCGATGTATTCCGAACAGAGCGCTCCATTCTATGCGCCGATGATGCAAGGCTATCCGATGGAATCGGGCATGCCGATGATGGCTGAGGATTTTTCGCCCTACTTCGAAAGCAGTGGAGTGACAGAGGCTCCGGTTCTGGGGCGACGGCCGGAAGAGAATCCGCTGTTCGGTCCACAGATGATGTTCGAAACCAACATCGACAATGGTCTGGGTTTCAACGAAGCCTACCATCGAGCCAACGTTCGCGTGCCGTATCACGTGGTACCAGGGAATTCGGTCCTGATCGGCGATCTGTCGGCGTCTTTGACGAATAACGGTACCGATCTGTACAACTTCGGTCTTGTCTGGCGTAACTACGATGCCATGCGAAATCGCGTCTTCGGCTGGAACGCCTTCTACGATATGGACGACGGTCGTGGCAACAACACCTGGAAGCGTGTTGGTGTTGGTGTCGAGTCGTTGGGCAAGTACATCGACTTTCGAGCAAACGGTTATTTTGTTCAGGGAGAGGATTCGCGGCTGCTGAATGATTCGCTGGAAGGCAACCTTGCTCTGGCTGGTAATAACGTCTTCCGTATTCGCAATCAGACTCGCGACAACGCGTACTCGGGTGCTGATGTCGAGGTAGGCGGCCCGGTTCCTTATCTTGGTCGTCGTGGTATCAATGCATATGCTGGCGGCTACTATCTCGACAATGATCTCGGTTTCGAAACGGTTGGGTTCTCCAGCAGAATCGAAGCTCTTGTGACTGAGTCCGCCTCTGTCAACGTACACTACACGAATGATGACACATTTGGCGTGAACAGCTGGGTGAGCGTTGCCTATACGATTCCGAATTACGGCGAGCGAAAGATATTCCAGGCAAAGAACGTTCGTGATCGACTGGCTGATCCGGTTGTTCGAAGCAACCGCATTCATTCGAATATCGATGTCGTGAATGTGCCTGAAGCCATGGTGAACTCCAAGACGGGATCAGCTTACAACGTCGTCTACGTGAATCCGAATTCCACTCTGACTGGAACGGGTACGTTTGAAAATCCTTACGGGACGCTGCAGCTGGCGGCGAGCAACAACAACGCTGGTATCGACGTTATCCGAGTCGCTCCGAATGTGGATGACTCAGGAACCGACCTGACGGTTAACGGCGGACTTTCGCTGTTTGAATGTCAGGCTCTGATTTCCTCCGTGAAGGATTACACCCTGTTTGTTGAGAACAATGTGCCGTTTGTGATTCCCGGTGTGACCACTGACACAAATCTTGGGCCACTGATTTCGAATCCAACCATGGGCGTCGGTGACAGCGTAGTCCGAGTCACCAACGGCAACACTGTTTGGGGAATGCGAATTGACGGAGCAAACGCAGCCGGGACTGTCTTTGGGACCGGAATCTCAAATGCACTGCCACTTGAAGATATCAACATCAGTTACAACGTGTTTACAAACTACAGAAACGCAGTTGATCTGCAGAACGTGTCCGGAAATGTGGTTCTGGATGAAAACACGGCGACTGGACTTGCTGGTGCGTCTGAATCGGGTCTTGTGCTGACAACGTCAACCGGTTCGCTCACGAATCTGCTGGTGCGAAACAACACGGTCAATGACAATTCCGTCACGGGTATCAGAGTCACTGCCGGGCCAAATTCGATCCTGAATGCAGACAATCCAAACGGGGCCAGCCCCGTTATCGGTACCACCGTGCAGGCGACTGGTATCGTCGGTAACACGGTCACGAATGGCGGCCACGGGATCGAAATCATCTCCCCGGCAGGTGCTGAAGCGAACGTCGTCGCGGATGGTAACACGTCGACTGGTAATACCTTCAATGGATTCGTTGCCCGTGCTGATGGAATTGGCAGCGAGTTTAATCTCGCTATGCGAAACAATACCCTCAGCAGCAACCTCGAAAACGGTGCTCTGCTGCACTACCTGAACGGTGGCACGTTTCGGGCTCTCTCAGAGGACACCAATGGCGACGGAATTCTGAGTGCTTTAGAAGATGTGAATGGCAATGGGATTCTGGACGAAGGAATTACCACCAACATCTTCAACAACAATTCCATCGCTGGACTCTGCCTGTTTGGCGAGGATACATCTGTCGGGGAATTCGACATCGGTGGCCCTGTTGCGGCGTTGGGCAACAATTTCCTCGGCAATACGGGGGCTGGAGTAGCGGTTGATCTGCAAGACAGCGCCACAGCACAGATCGATGCGTTGTTTAACACGATTCAGGGTGGGAGTGTTGCAGGCACTGGTTTGACAATTGTCCTTGATTTCATCGATCCTACCCAGGGAAGTGTGGTTGATGCTCTTGGTCGGACCGTTAATCCCTT
>CALFOL010000012.1 GCA_937919915.1 uncultured Planctomycetaceae bacterium | reverse complement strand
TCGGAGATTTGCGATGTCAGCCAGAGTATCCAGCGTCGTGGCAATATGATCAGACGGCCGCGATGGTTCCTCTTCGGAAATCATTTTCTGCCACGCTCCCCATGCCGCTGACTGAATCCGTTGAGGATCCACGGGGGTCACACCGGTCAGAATCTCGTACAACAACACACCCAGCGAATAGATATCGCTCCGAGTATCGATGTCGACACCGGAACGTTCCGCCTGTTCCGGACTCATATATTGTGGTGTACCGATCAGCTGGCGGAATTCGGTGAATAGCGTCTTTTCCGTCAGTTCCACATTCAGCGCTTTGGCGATGCCGAAGTCAATGACTTTCACCAGTGGCTTATCATCAGCCACTGTCACCAACACGTTGGACGGTTTGATGTCTCGATGCTCAATGCCCTTCTGATGAGCATGCTCAACCGCCTGGCAGACCTGTCTAAACAGCTGCTGACGTTCGTTCAATGGCATGCGACCGCGATCACAGTAGTCCGTGATCGGTTCGCCACGCACCAGTACCATTACAAAATACGGTCGCCCCGTATCCGTCGCCCCGCCGTCGTAGACCCGCGCAATGTTCGGATGGTCCATAATCGCCAGCGCTTGACGTTCGGCTTCGAATCTTGCCAGTGCCTGGCCCGTGTCCATTCCCAGTTTGATGATCTTCAGAGCAACTCGCCGACGCACCGGTTCCGTTTGTTGTGCCATGTAGACCTGGCCGAAACCGCCTTCACGGATTTGTTCGAGCAGCTTGTAGCGACCAATCGTGTCACCCGACTTTTCCCCGATCCTGACCGAATCCGGATCCTTTTCCGTTTACTCGAACCCGACGGTGGCGTCTGCCAGAAATGCACCGCAGTCCTGGTAAGTCCCTAGCAGAGAACGAACCTCGTCAGCCAGCACGGAATCCTCAATCGCGATTTCGGACAATCGAGCGTCGCGGTCCGCTTCTGGCAGATCGCAAAGTTGTTCAAACATTTCCTGAGCACGTGGATGCATTTCGAGGCCTCGCTGTGGATCGATGGATGCGGAGCTGAAAATCTATTTCGCAGGACTCGCCGCCTCTTCTGAGGTTGCTTTCCCGCCTTCAGCGTATCGAACAGCTCTCATCGTCTTTACGAGCTGAACCAAGGGGTGCAGGAAAACTTTATCGACTCAGTTCCTGATGCAGCCACGCTCGTGCAAAACTCCAGCGGCGGTCTACAGTCCGCGCCGGAAGATCCATTGCGGCAGCTGTCTGGTCGACGGTCAATCCTGCGTAAAATCGGAGGCGAACAATTTTGCCCGCTTCCGGGTTCTCATCCTCAAGGCGACAAACAGCCTCCTCGAGCGCCAGAATTCCCTCAGGATTTTCCGCAGAAGCCAGTTGCGCCAGATTTGCCACCGACAACACCGCCTTTTTGCCTGATCCGCCCCGTTTTTGCCGACCATAGCCACGCGCATAATCCAGCAAAATGCGACGAATCGCTACTGCCGCTGCTGAATAAAAATGGGCCTGATTCTGCCACGGAACCTGACGCGGGCCGACCAGTCGCAGGTACGCTTCGTGCACCAAAGCCGTGGCGCTCAGCGTGTGATCAGGACGCTCTGCCTGCATGCACTTCTGAGCCGCCGCGCGCAACTGCGAATAAACCAGCGGCAATAGCTGATCGGCCGCCTGCTTGTCACCGGCAGACGCTTGTTCGAGCAAACCAGAAATGTCCGGAGTCGGTTTAGGAGTTGAGTTGAGTTGTGTTCGTTCAAAGTTCGTTTAACCGTCACAGTAGTACCGGTTGACAGATGGCCGCGGAGGACAACTTACCAGGAGATGCTCTAGCCGAACAACATTGTCGCCAGACCTATCTCGCCCCGGCTGCCCACGACGCCGTCTGAACACGGCTGCGGATGTGCCATTCCCGAAGTTCCGTCAGCATTTCTGATTTCGTGTCTGCGTAATCCGGATCGCTCCACAGATTTTTCACTTCATCCGGATCGTTCACCAGATCGAATAACTGCCCGTCGTCTTCGTCGATAAAGTGCACCAACTTCCATTCGTTGCTGCGCACCATTGTCATGAAGTCGGTGCCGTCCAAAATTCCATCCTTACCGTGCTCGGCGTAAACGAAATCGCGGGGATCCCACTCTTTGCCCTCCAGTGCCGGCAGTAACGACCGGGCTTCCATCGTTGTCGGAACCGTGATCCCCGCAAGTTCCAGAATCGCCGGGCCGATGTCCATCTGCTGACACAGTCCGTCAATTCGCCGGTTCGCCTCGAAACGACCGGCGCTCCACACGATCAACGGCATGCGAGTAATGATGTCGTACATGGTCCACTTCTGACTGTGGCCGTGATCCGTCAAACAGTCGCCATGATCGCTGGTAAAGATGACCACCGCGTTTTCCAGATAGCCTTTCTTATCCAGCGATTTAAGAATCTCGCCGATCTTCGTATCGATCATCGTGACGTTCGCCAGATAGTAGGCTCGCTGTCGATGACGTTCTTCGTGCGTCGGATTGTCTTTGTGAACAACGCTGTCGTGAT
>CALFOL010000011.1 GCA_937919915.1 uncultured Planctomycetaceae bacterium | reverse complement strand
TTCATCGCAACAAAACTCTTGATGATGACGCTGCGTGGTGTTACCTGCTGGCCGACTTAAAAGGTTCGCAATCCATAAAACTGAGACAAGCGGTTCTTGAACTGCTGAACACAATCGACGTATCCCGCTTCGGCAACGCGGCACCGAATACAAACCTGCGTTGGGGCGACTACATTTCTGCGGTGGCTCGTGTGCAACACGAGTCCATCTGGCACGGTACTGCTGCGAAGGACTGGTTGCCTGTAACCATCCTGTCCTCACGTTTCAACGCCGACGAGGTGCCTCCAGCGCGGTGGGTGTGTGACGAATCCGGCTTGCACGATCATTCCGGCAGCAAACAGCACTTTCTGTATTACCGTATTCCGCTGCGAGGAAACTTCGACGTCAGCGGTGAAACAAGTCAGTTTTATCTGCGAGACATAGCGATCCTGTTCGCCGGACAATACGTTTTGCCTCGGGGTAAGGTGTTGCGCATTGGTGACGTGGTGAGTGAACAGAAGAAAGCTGGTCTCGACCCCATTCCAGTTGATGCCGGGGCTCGATTTCGCATCGAGGTTCGAAACCGCATCTGCAGTACATGGTTCAATGGACGAATGGTCCACCAACGCGAACTGCCGGAAGATCACGATCCCTGGCGGGCCATTCGTAGTGGGTCACGAATGCTGGGAACCCTGCGCAACCTGCAGATCGTTGGCGATGTCTCCGTGCCAGCTTCCGTGAATATGATTTCGTCGGATGCCATGACCGATTGGTTTTCGTACTTCGGAGACAAAATCGGCACACAGACTGAATGGCCGACTTGGAGAATAATCGATAACGGCAAGGATCGTCTGCTGGCCGGGGCACGCCGAAAGGTCATTGATGGAACTTCTGCAGAGAGCCTGATTCGGTATTCACGACCTGTGCCCGAGAACGGAATGATCGAGTACGAATTCCGGGACGTCCCTGACAGCCTGCTCGTGCACCCGGCGATTGGCAACTGGGCGTTCCTGCTACATGAGGACGGAGTCAAAACTTCATCGAATCACAAACCAACGTTACGAACGCAGTGGCACGGCCCCTGACAACCTGACCGCCGTGCAGCAAAACAAGCAGCCGCTGCCGTTGAATGCCGACGCGTGGAACACGGTGCAGGTCAGATTCACTGACGGTCAGATGACTCTGGTACTGAATGACACCGTGGTGTATACGGCGCAACTGTCGCAGCCTGGGCCGCCAACGTTCGGCATGTTTCGGTACTCGGGCGAAACCGGTGCCCGGGTACGGAACCTCACCTTCACCGGCGACTGGCCGCGTACCGTTCCGGAAACTCAACAGCAGGAATTCGTCGCACCAACGATCGCTCAACTTAATATCGAACGCGACGCGCTCACCGACGTGTTTGAACACGACTTTGCAAAGGACGGTCTTCCGGAAAAGTATTTCACCACAACCGGAGTGAGACAACACTTCGAAATGTCTGAAGATGACGGAGTGATCATGAAGAGCATCTGCCAGGGCGACTGGGCATCGGGAAACGTCGTCACGAACTTCAACATCCACGGTGACTTCGATATCTCAGCCACTTACTCGAACGTCCAATTCGATGCCCCGGAAGAAAGCGGAGCACGCCTCAATGTGATGCCCGCAGATACGGAAACATATAACCTGCGGATCGGACGACTCAGACAGCAAAGCGGCGATCACCAGATTAAAGCCATGTCGTCTCATATCCCGCGCGACGGGCGTATTCCGAAGAACGTTTTTCATCTGAGAACAGAAGCGACGTCGGGAAAACTCCGCATCGTTCGCAGAAAAAACCAATACAGCTACGTGTTCGCGGAAGCTGATTCGAATGTGTTTAGTCTGGCAGGCACGGAAATCGGCCCAACGGATCCACTCGGCGTGGACGGACTGCATCTGTCTTCGATGTGCCTGGGACGCGGCACGTTTTCCGTCTGCTGGAAGAATCGTCGCATCGCCGCTGAGCGACTTGAACTGCGAATCACTGAAGGTGCCACGGGCCCGAAAGCCCTGTATGTGATGCCAGCACCTGCCGTAGATCCTGAAAACCGCAACGCCGTCCCGCTGTGGCGGCAGTATTGTGAACAGCGCGTTCAGCAGTTCGAATTGTTTACCGCAGGCGAAGAGCAGACCGCCATCGAACGCTTGCCTGAGCCCGTGATGATTCACCGCCAACTAAACTACAGCGATGGCCTGATTTATCTTTGGAAGCAATCCAACGGTCGTCCTGTGGCGATCGGCACTATGCTGCTGGAAGACAAAAACGCCGAAGGCGGCTAT
>CALFOL010000010.1 GCA_937919915.1 uncultured Planctomycetaceae bacterium | reverse complement strand
CCGCGACTGCGACATCCGGTGGTCAGATTGTTAATAACCGTATCTTCGAAATCAACTATGAAGTGCAGGACGTGGGCCCGTCCGGTGTGAGTACGGTAAAACTGTTTGTGACTGAAGACAGCGGTCAGAGCTGGTTTAGCTATGGTGATGACGTAGATATGCGAAGTCCGTTTCAGGTTGACACCCGTGGCGAAGGAACGTTCGGTTTTGCTGTGCGTGTTCGCAATGGCCTTGGCTTTGCCGATCCGCCACCACAGCCGGGTGAGCGACCTGCGATCGTCGTGACAGTGGATCAAACTCCACCTGTGGCCAATTTCCCTCAGCCAGAAATTATCGCAGATGGTCAGGGACGCGTTCGGCTGAAGTGGAACACTGCTGACTCGAATCCCTCGGCCGCTCCTGTGCGACTTGAATACGCCGTCAGTTCATCCGGACCGTGGACACCTGTGTTTGACTGGCAGCCCGACCAGGGCGGCTACGAAATGTCAATTCAGGCTGGGATGCCGAATACCGTCCATTATCGATTGCTGGTTCGAGACGCAGCGGGAAACATCGCGACGGCTCAGCCCCCTCATCCATTGATGATTGATCAACATCGACCGACTGTTCGCCTGCTGTCTATTCAGCCCGTCTCAGCATCTCGCGGATATTAGAGCTGTTTACTTATTGTTGTGAACGGTCTTCTCTCGCGGGAGCAGGCTTTTGCCGATCCAAACGCGTGCCCCGCGGCCACAAGTCAGCGTAATACGCTGTAGAGCCACGCAAAGCTGTTCGAATTCACTGCATCCTGGCAGGCACAAGCCCGAGATTTGAATGGCAGCAGTGCTGCTCTTCACATCAGGGCTTGTGTCGTTTTCGGTCGGCAGGTGCATGCCAGGTCGGGCGACTGGCACCATCGGATTGCTCACTACAACGCATGCAAACGGCGCAGTCTGTCAGGTTGCACGGCTGCCACATTGAATATCGTTGATGCCCTCACCAGTTTGACGGAGCACTGATGAGAAGCATTTCCTACGCACAACGAATGCTCGAAAAAGCATTCCAAACGGGGGCCTCGGACCGCTAAACTTGCGCGGCCCCAACCCGCTTTTGATTCATCAGGAAACTGCGCACATGCTCTTAGGTCCTCGCCTCAAAACGCTGATTACAATTCTGTTGTTCGGAACCGTTTGTCAAGCAGCGTTCGCAGCTGCATTCCAGGCGGAAGAAAAGACAGAGAGCACTCCCGCGGCAGCCACCAAACCTGATCCACGTATCGGAACCAAGGTGATTGTTACGGTGGCTGGAGCGGCGTTGAAAACTCCTGAAGCCACCGTTTGGAAAGCGTATCTGGGGGAAATATTCACCGTGTCACTGACCAGCGGAGAGTGGCTTTGGATTAACGATAAACGTGGTTGGTTGTGGGAAAAAGAAACCGTTCCGTTTACAACTGCCATTCAGGAGATGTCAACGAAACTGCGAACAGAACCGACACCTGAAAACTATCACCTGCGGGGAATCGCTTATGTGGCGCATCGGGACTACGACAAAGCCATTGCCGATTTCACTCAGAGCTTGAAGCTGAAGAAGGAAAACGCTGGTGTTCTGAACAATCGCGGGCAGGCGTATTACCTGATGGGCGACTACGCCCACGCCGTCAGCGACCTGAACGTGGCGATCACACTCGATACAAAGCACTTTGTTGCGATGAATAATCGAGCGTTGTGCTACATCGCTACGGGTGAGTTAGACAAGGCCCGGGCGGATCTCAACGCTGCGATCACTTTGCATAACGAGTATCCGGAAGCACTCAACAACCGCGGCGTCGTGGCCTCTCGCAAAGGCGACTACAAAGCAGCGGTTGCCGACCTCACCGCCGCGATCAAAATTTACGATAATTACACTGACGCTTACGGCAATCGCTCTTTTGCATATCGCAAATTGGACATGTTTAAAGAAGCCGTTGCCGACGTGAAGCTGGCGATGAAGATCGATCCAAACGACTACAAACCGGTCAATGATCATGCCTGGATTCTCGCCACTGCCGAAGACGCCACAGTGCTCGATCCCAACGCGGCCGTCAAAGAGGCTGTCCGCGCCTGTGAAATGACGCAGTATTCAAACTGGAATACGCTGGACACACTGGCCACTGCCTACGCGGCACAACGCGATTTCAAGTCGGCTCTGCAGTGGATCACGACAGCGCTCGAGAAAGCGCCGGAGAAGTACAAGCCAATGCTGGAGAAGCATCGTCAGCTGATTGCTGCCGGCAAACCAGTACCGCAGTAGAATTGACGTCATCGACCTCAGCCACCACTGACTGGCGGGAAGCAGGCGATTTCGTCCGTGGCGTTGATGATAGCCTCTGGTGCCGCATATTCGTTGTTTACCGCTACCAGCAGTATGTCTTTGAATCCCGATAGTGCCGGTGCTGCTTCGATGAGGTGATTGCGGAGTTCAGCGACCGTGGTTCCCTCGGGGATGACCAGCTGTACAGCGGGACGACCAGCAGCCTCTTTGGCCGCAGCGAATAAATGGACATGGATGTTCATGACATCACCGTCCCGAAAGGTCGCGATTTCAGCGCTTCCGCAAGTTCGGGCATCAAGCCATAAGCCAGTGCCATCAACTTGAGTGGGTGGACCGTTGGAATCGACGCCGACTGCTCCATCTGCATACGACAGCTGCTGCAATCTGTAACTCCGGCGTTTACATGTGTTGTGCGCATTTCTTTGATAAGAGCTGCTCCAATCGACAATGACTGATCAAAGTGTTCCGCTGCCAGGCCGAACGTACCTGCCATACCACTACACCCTTTCTCAATGCGAACGACGTCCACATCAGGAATCAGCGACAACAGATCGCACAGCCTGGAGCCCGGCCCAAGGGCTTTGACATGACACGGCGTGTGGTAGGCGACTGAGACCTTCAATGGCTCGAAGTCCGTCTTTAGCTTTCCACGTTCATGCAGCCCCCACAGGAACTCTCCGGCATCAAATGTCTGCTTCGCCACGAACGCGGTATCTGGATGCTTTGAGACTTTGGGATACTCATATTTCAGACACAACGCCGCAGATGGTTCGGTACATAAAATCGGAAACCCGTCTCTCGCGGCCTCGCTGAGTTCCGAGATGTTGGTTTCCGCGACCTCGCGAGCCGCTTCCAGATCGCCGACATTGATCATCGCCATTCCGGACACCGTCTGTGCGCGTGGAATGTAAACCCGATATCCGTTGTGTTGCAGGATCCGGACGAATGCTTCGGCCAGGTCCGGGTCGTGATGATTGGCGAAATAGTCGACAAAGTAAACTACGGTCGGCGTGGGCGAAGTTGGATCGACAATATTGTGTTCGCTTAAGACACGCGGCGACTTCATAAACGCACGATTAGCAAACCGTGGCAGCCTGCGCTTTTCTGCGATGCCAATAGTTTTTTGCAGCACTTTGCGAAACATGCCGAAACGCATAAAGCGATTGGTCATAATCCTGAAGCTCGACGCGAATTTTGCATAGGTATGGAACCGAGACAGCAGCCAGTCGGCCTTACTAAGGCCCTCGCTGGCCACGCGTTGAGCTCGTAATTCCAGCATCATGTGCGGAATGTCCACCCCCGATGGACATTCCTGTTCGCATTGTTTGCAGTTGAAGCAGCTTTCTGCGACACCGCGAAAAGCGGCATCATTTAATGCCCCGGCAGGCTCTGATCCGCTTAACAGTCGTCGCACCAGATTCGCTTTGGCACGTGGGCTGTGTTCCTCATTCAGGTCTTCACGATAGAACGGGCACATCCTGAGGTTTTCGTCAACTGAAAGGCAGGTGGCGCAGCCATTGCAGCGAGCGGCCACGTCCATCGCCTGTTGATTGTTCCAGTTCAGTTGCAGCACCGGCAATAGATTTGTCGTTCCGCTGGATTCGGCAGCGACAGGATTGCGAAGATGCCTGACAGTCAGCTGTCCGTCGTTGCTGATGATCTTGTCCGGATTCAATAGCTGCTGCGGATCGAAAATATCTTTGACATGCTGAAACGTGCGATACAGCGGGCCGTATTGAGAGCGAATGAAAGCAGTCCGCGCCAGTCCGTCTCCGTGCTCGCCACTGATTGTTCCGCCCATCGACTTTACGTGCCGATACAGGTCACGAGCAATCGCTTCGATCAATTCCGAATGGCCAGGCACGGGAGCCGGCAACATGGGACGCAGATGTAACTGTCCGGATGCAGCATGAGCATACAACGTAGCCGTGACTTCATGCTTTTGAAACGTACGTTGTGCAAGTCTCAGAAATTCGGAGATCCGGAAAGGCGGTACGGCGATATCCTCGACAAACGGCAGCGGTCGGGATTCGCCCTTCAGATTTGCCAGCAGAGAAACAACACGCGCAGGAAGCGTCCAAAGGAACTCGACGTCCTCCAGCTGAACTGCTGTTCGCGTAATTGCATGTTGAAAGTCTGAAGACTGAATCAGTTTCCTGGCGTTCGAAATTCGGCGTTCGATGTCTTCCGGACTGACACCATTAAACTCAATAAACAACCCCGCTTCGGCATTGGGATGGACAACGTCGTCGAACCGATGATCGGCATCGCGCCCCAGACTCAGCAGCCGACGATCCAGCAAATCGCACGCACTGGGTTCCATGATCAATAACAGCTGCATGGCCTGCAAAGCGATGTCCATGCTGGCAAACATCAGCACCATCATGCCACGATGTTCCGGCAGCGGAAGGGTATGCAGAGTCACCTCGGTCACAAGGGCCAGTGTGCCTTCGGATCCGGTAAGCAAACGCGGCAGATTCAGGACCTTTCGCTGCATAACGCCGCGCAACATGTAGCCGCTGCAGTTCCTCAACAATATCGGCTGGTGCTCGCGAATCGTCTCCGCATCCTCCGCCAGCAATGCAGACAAACGTTCGACCAGGTCGGCTTTTCGGGTCGCTGCCGTAAGCGATGTCAGCGGCAGTGTTGCGTTCCGAACAGGCGGCATGATTTCACCGCGCGTCCGCAGCGATTCTGTGGGAAGTCCGGTGACCGGCTGCCGAATTACAAACATTCGCTCGGCCGTTTCGCGTCCCAGTTCCAGCGTCTGTCCGCCCATGAAAACGCATTGCAGGCTCTGCACATGATCGCGAGTCGAACCCACACGGAAGGCGTGCGATCCGGCGGCGTCCACACCGATCATTCCGCCCACAGTTGTGATGTCGGAACTGGATGCGTCCGGCGCGAAGTATCGACCGTGGGCGCGGAGTTGCGAGTTGAGTTTTGCACGCGTGATCCCTGGCTGAACGCGGACAGTGTCGCCATCCATGCTAACCAGTCGATTCATATAACGAGAGAAATCGATGACCACTCCCGAGCCCAGACACCCGCCCGCCAGCCCTGAACCGGATCCGCGTGGAATCAATGGCAAATCGTGCGACGAAGCATAAGCCGCCAGCAGCGCGACGTCTTCTGTCGAACGTGGAAAAGCAACAGCCAGTGGCTTGATCTCGTAAATGCTGGCGTCTGTGGCGTACAGCGCCCGCGTCACGTGGTCGGCGTGAATCTCACCCTCGAACGCATCCGAAAGGTCTTCGACAAGTTGTCTGCCGCGATCCTCCAACGTTTCGATACTCCGGTGTTCACAGGGAAAGATTGAGCAGTGGCCTGCTACGACGGGTACAGAGTCTACTCAACCAGTCTTCAATAAAGAACCGAACCATCATGAGCCGCCTGGCGCGAGCCATTGCCTCATTTCCGCTCGGCATCGTCCTGCCGTTTCTTCATCTGAATATACCGCTCGTTCAGTTCCAGATTGAACGCAATGTGGTTTTCGTCAAGTTCCGTTTTGCGGTGTCGCGCGCGGCACCGATAGCAGACCAGCATGTCACTCATGAAGGTGTACAGCAAGCCGTCAACCAGCGCGAAAACCATCAGGATTCCCAGCGCCCAGATCGGTTCGTGCCAGGCCCAGGCAATGGTGCTCAACAAACCTCCTGTCGCCACAAACGCTAACCCCAGCGCAGGGGGAAAGTCTTTTTGACGCCACAGATCTTCGCAGCCACAGACCCGACAACGTCGACAATAGTCACCTTCGAAATCCGTTGCGCCAGTGTCACGCGACCAATCGCAATGGCCACAACTGACGGCCGCTGAGGATGGTTGTGGCCGAACGAGACTTCGTTTTTCGCAGGCGGGACATTGAAAAATGATCTGCATCTGGCTGATTCGATGGTTGGAGATTCCGGAGGACGATTTCTGTTGATTTTAGCCTTTCGCCCTTGTTTTCGCCGTTCATCCGTCGCCGAAGACTGAGTTTCGCGGCGTTGAGAACCCCTTCAGCGGAATCATTGAATGTGCGTTCATTCCTCGGAATCGGGCAACTCTTCTATCAAGTCTTCGATCGGCACCAACGATTCTTCGAACGAAACAGCTGTCAGGTTAGCAGCACAGGCTGTCATGAACGCAATCTTCGGCCCGAAAATGCCCAGCGCGTCGCGGGATGTGCGGGCGACGAAATTCTTCAGCGGAAGATGTTTGATTTCGGTGTTGCCGACGGCCAGCGCAAACAACGCGCCGGTGATCAGGACACCGAATCCCAGAACAACCATACCCAACAACACAAGTTGTAACTCTGGCCTGTTGCCAATCACTCGCGCCCCTTTGAACGCGCCGAACAGAGCCACGACGACTAACGCGGTGCCGACGACGAACAACGGCGCCAGCTTTTCCTTTTTGCGGAGTTTTATGAGGCAGTCGTAGCAACAGTTTGCACGCACAGCACACTTCTTTGCGGTCTCGCCCCTGTCACTGCAGACGGCATAAAACTCTGCCGTCACAGGTAAGATCTGGCAGATGGGGCAAGGCTGGGCAGTTAAAAATCTGGTATTGCATGGGGTGTTGGCTTGCGCAGTTTTTGTACCATTTCGGTGGGAGCCAGGTCTTCTCGACGA
>CALFOL010000009.1 GCA_937919915.1 uncultured Planctomycetaceae bacterium | reverse complement strand
GGTTGCTGCCCGGCATCGAATACTCGACGATCCGCACCGTCTGGAAAACCCAACGCAGAACGCGGGTTGGCGGCAATTACCACGGCCAGAAAAATCAGTGGTGCCGTTATGCGAAAAACGGGAGATCGGTTCATGGCGGGGAGTCTCAGAATCAGGAGGGATCGGGTCACGCCGACGGTGGGCGGGGATTGGTGTCGTCAAAGGTTACGCGATCGTTACAAATTACATAGCAACAGAGAGAAGAGCGAGCGAAAATCCATGCTGGAATGTCCCTGAATTGCTTCGAAAGATTGTTAAAAATTGACACTTCGGGTGCGAATTCTGACATCGAACGGGTTCAAGCGAGTCACGAATGACTTTCGAGTGAGGGCTTCATATAATCCGAGGCATCCCACCCACTACACCTGTCAGACGCCGCGGCCGGTTTCTTCGACAGCCCATCACCCAGCCAACCCAAAATTTGACCAGCATGATCGAGGGACGCGGTTCCTCAGTCAGCCCATTGAAGTTACGTCAGCGCTGATAACCTCCGATAATCAACCAATTGCTGAGCCCGTTAACAGAATCGGGATGTCCAGGAAGAATAAAGTTACCTTGCACGCATTTCATCAATATACCTTCAGAACCTCGATCGCGCTGCTGCTGCTGGCAGGCTGCCAGGACGAAGAAATTCGCGAATACGTAGTACCGGTCGAAAACGAACGCATCTTTACCAGCGACCTGCTGAAAGATCAGTTTGGGGCGATTCCTTTCGAATGGAAAGCCCCGGCGGAATGGGTGGTCACTGACAACGATCAGTTCAGTAAGATCGCGTGGAAGGTCGGTCCGAAAGAGGACGAAGCTCGCATTACGTTAAGCGACCTGCCAATCGCTGCTGGCCTCGTTCCTCAGGTGACTCGCTGGCGCGGTCAGATTGAACTTAAGACGGGGCCGAACGACGACCCGATGTCGGATACCGAAACCTTGAAGCTGACAGGCGGCAACGCCACCTACGCTCACTTGAAAGGCCCGGAATCAACGATTCTTGGGCTGTTGGTGCCGCAGGGCGATAAGTTGTGGATTTTCAAATTCCGTGGCAATAATAACGTGGCAGAACAACAGCGAACAGTGTTCCGAGAGTTCTGTGAGTCTATAAAAATCCCGTAAGACAGAGCGACGATTAGCAGGCAGAAGGCGGGATGACCACTTCTGTTTTCCGCCCTCCGCTTTCGAACAAGAGATCCGATATGTCCACAACAGCACTGCCTGGCAATGTAACGTCGAGTAACGATGTTAACTCGAAACGGGATCGTCTGATCGAAGCCGCGTGGCCGTTCATCCAGGTGCTGGCATCGATGAAGCTGACGTGCGTGATGTTTTTGATGGGGATGTTCGTCATCTTCGTCGGCAGTCTTGCTCAGGCGCGCCGCGATGTCTGGCTGGTTGTGGGTGAATACTTCCGAACGTATTTGGCATGGATTGACGTTGCTGATTTCTTTCCACCGTCCATGTTTCCTTCTCTGGTGGATTACGACTGGAGTTCTCTGACGCTGAGATACATCCCGTTCCCCGGTGGCTGGACGATCGGCTGGATCATGCTGGCCAACCTGCTGACGGCTCACGCGCTGCGGTTTAAAATTCGTGCGGCGGGTGGTCAACGGATCGCCGGGGCCAGCATCGTCGCCATAGGGGCTCTACTGACGTTTTTGGTGGTCTATACCGGCAATGATCAAACGGGGGTTGAGTACGGCAATTCTGTTCTTTCACCGATGCAGATCTGGTATCTGATGCTGGGCGTGCTGGGTATTGCCGCCGCTGTTCCGATCGGTGTGGCGTTCGTCAAATCGAATATCTCGCTGCCGGAACGCATCGTGCTGGGAACGATCGGCGTACTGATCGGCAGTATCCTCGCCTACTTTATTGTTGGCGGTGAGGCGGCTCGCCTGAACCTGTCATCCATGCGAATCCTGTGGCAACTGCTGAAGGGACTGGCATGTGCAATCGTCATGCTGATTGGTTGCCAATTACTGTTTGGTAAACGCGGCGGCATTGTGTTGATACACATCGGCGTGGCGCTGCTGATGTTCAGCGAACTCCAGGTGGGCTTTACCGCAAAAGAAAACATGCTGGCACTTCAGGAAGGCCAGACACTGGCGTACATGCGCGACACTCGGGAAATCGAACTGGCCTTCGTGCATCGTGAGAACGACAAAGACCACGTGTTCGCGATTCCGGAATCTCGAATCATGAAGGCCAGTGCCGCAAAAGATCCGGAAGACAAAATTATCGACCAGCTCGGCCTGCCCTTCAAACTGCGTGTTGAAGGAAAGTTCCTGCGGAACTCCCGACTGCGTTCCAGCCTGCCAGGCGAAGACAAGCAGGCAACCGTGGGCCTGGGTACATTCGCAACTCCGGTTGAAATCGACAACGTTACCGGGATGGATGATTCGCACGACATGGGAGCCCTCCGATTTACGCTGCTGGATCGCGAAACCGGCAAAGAAATCGAAACGCTGTTGTGTGCTCAGGATGTCAGCGAAATGCGCAGCGTGCCCATCGCAGAACAAGCGACCGTCGATGGCAAAGACTATCAGTTTTATCTGCGGTTTCAGCGAAACTACAAAGACTATGAAGTCGAACTGCTGGATGTGAGTCGCACAAATTACGTCGGCTCGTCGACACCGCGCGACTATCGTTCGAAGATCATTATCCATGACACCAAAACGGGCGAAGCCGAAGAGTATGCGTTGTGGATGAACAATCCGCTGCGTTACAAAGGGGAAACGTTCTATCAGTCGGGCTACAACCAACTGCCTGATGGTACGGAAATGACCACGCTGTCTGTGGTACGCAACACCGGATGGATGCTGCCATACATCGCCTGCATGATCGTGGCCGTCGGTATGTTTGCTCAGTTCGGCCTCACACTGGGTCGCTACCTGTCGCGCTTCGATAACTCTATTCCGCCAACAAACGGCGAGGACGAGACCACACCACCGAAAAAACCGAACCTTCCGGCAGGCATCCGCGCGGCGGCAAGCCGTGCTCCGGCAGGCAACAAGCCCGGCAAACCGGAACCAGATAAATCGATCTGGCCGGTTGTCGTTCCGATTCTGATTGTGGCTTTAAGTGCGGGGTGGCTTCTGAGCAAAACTCGCACGCCCAAAGACGATCCGAACGTGATGAATCTGTACAGCTTCGCTCAGATTCCCGTGGCGTGGAAGGGCCGATCTCAACCGATCGACTCGTTCGCACGCACAGAGCTGCTGATGACATCACACAAGTCGACCTTTAAGGGCGAACTTTCAGAAGCCGAACTGAATGACCCGCAGGTTCGTGAAGAGCTGCTGAAGAGCATCAGCAAGTACTGGCCTTCCGTAAAGGAAGACGCCATGAACGGTTTCTCCGGAGGCTATGAAGCATGGATTGAACGAGTCATGTCGCTGACGGCTTCCGGACGAGAAGCCGTTGAAGAGCGTTTACGAGACAACATGACGGCCCGCATGTCGGCGGTCCGCTGGTTTCTGGACATTGCGGCTCGCCCGGATCTTGCTCGACGCCATCCCGTCATCAAAATCGACGACGATCAGTTGTTGTCTCTGCTGGGCCTGGAAAAACGCGCCGGTCTGACTTACAGCGTCGAAGAAATTCAGAAGAACCTTCCGGAGCTCGAAAAGATCAACCGCGAAGGCCTGAAGCTGGAAATGGCTGACCAGCAGCATCGCATGAGTCAAATGCAGCGACGGGTTGTGGGCTTGTTTCGCACCGTTGGACGCCTGGATTCGATGCAGAATATCTTCCTGGTTCGCAAATCTGAAAGCCTGCTGGATTCGCTGGTCAAAGCATGGTGGGTGCTGAATCGTCTGGGCGACAGCCCGGCGATCATGGCTGTACCAACGGGCTCAGACAATGAACAACGGTCATGGGAAACCATGATTGCAGCCAGTGCTCTGCGGAATGTGATTGAAGAATTTCGCGCCGCCGGCATCACTCAACGGGACGATGTCATAAAGTACATGCGTGACGAATTGCCACAAAAACTGGTGACCGACGCGGTTGATGGCAGTGCCGCATTGCTGCTGGAAACGGTAAAAGCAGCCGTCACAGATTCCGGTGAGGAACTGGCACCGGACGCCCTGAAGAAGAAGGCTCAGGAAGCAGCCAGCTCAAAAAACCTGGACGGCTTCCTGAAAAGCATCGTAACAATCATCGCAGACGCAGACGCCGGTGCGACAACAGCAGAAATGATGGCGGCCATCTCAGACGAACGGATCCGCGACATTGCGGCCGAACGGATTTCTGCCGACATGTTCCAGGTGTTTGAGGAACTCAACCAACGTGACTCGGACAAACGTCTTGCCCAGATTCGTACCCGACTTCAGTCTGTCGGAACCGACGACGAAGCCGCTCTGGCTGCAAAGATGAATGAAGAACTCGCCAACGTGGTACTTGATGATCTGGACAAACGCGTCGGCGACTTGATCTACGATTCCGGCAAATCGGCAGCCTTCGAAAAAGGGGCCGAGTCGATGGTCTCCATTCTGACGGCGTGGTCCGGCGGAGATGTGAAACAATTCAATGAGAGTGTCACGGACTACCGCACGTACCTGAGTGCCAACCCACTGCCGCACCTGGACGCTTCGATCGTTAGTGAAGAGGCATTCTTTAACTACTTCGAACCATTCATGAAGGCCATCTATCTGTATCTGCCGGTGATGCTGATGTCGTTCTTTAGCTGGATTGTCTGGTCGAAGACATTGCGGCGGACCGCGTTCTGGCTGATGGCGTTGACGTTTTTGCTGCACACGGCGGCACTGTTGATGCGAATGCACATTTCCGGGCGTCCTCCCGTCACCAATCTGTATTCATCCGCGATCTTCATTGGCTGGGCGGTCGTCGGAGCATCCTTCGTCGTTGAGCTGCTGCTGAAAAACGGGATTGGCAACATCCTGGGTTCTGCTGTCGGCATGGGCACACTGATGATCGCTCATTATCTTGCGCGCGACGAAGGCGACACCATGGGCGTGATGCAGGCCGTTTTGGACACCACGTTCTGGCTGGCCACGCATGTGGTCTGCATTACTCTGGGGTATGCCGCCACGTTTTTGGCAGGCGTGTTAGCGATCGCCTATTGCGTGATGTGGATGCTGGATTCGAATCACGATCGCGATGACCTCAAAGGTCTTGGCAAGATGATCTACGGCGTGCTGTGCTTCGCCCTGTTCTTCAGTCTGGTCGGCACGGTTCTGGGCGGACTGTGGGCCGACGATTCGTGGGGACGTTTCTGGGGCTGGGACCCTAAAGAAAACGGAGCCATGCTGATCGTGATGTGGAATGCCTTCATCCTGCACGCTCGCTGGGACAAAATGGTGCGAGACTACGGCACAGCGGTACTGGCGATCTTCGGAAACGTGGTGACGGCGTGGTCATGGTTCGGCGTCAATGAATTGAAAGCCGGACTCCACACTTATGGCTTCACCGAAGGTCGACTGTTGGCGTTGGGCGTGTTCATTGCGATTCAAATGATCATCATCGCGGGTGCGATGATTCCGGTCATCGGTAAGTCGGCCAACGACAAGGTCGAACCTGTTTGAAAGGGCGAGCCGGGGAGGTAAGCAGGCGCTTATATGTTTTCGCACATAATAATCTTCGGATCATCCTTACCTGAATTACTGGGTGGTCATTCATTATGTACGATTATTTGTGGGCGGGTGCTTAGGTCCTCGCTTATCCAGCACAGTTCGGTGTCATTCCTAAACTGATGTCGTTTTACGCGGCGATCGAGAACACGCACAGAATCGCCACCCAGACGATTCCCAACGCGTGCCAGAACCATGCGGCAAACGTGACACCAAAGTAATATTCGTGGTCATAGCGATCGCAGTATGCGGCCAGTGTGACCCACAACAGCACGGACTGCGCTACCAGGAAATGCATCGCGTGCAGGGCGGCGAACATGAACACAAAACCATGCGTGTTGAGTTGCGGATTTTGAGAGTCCCGCGTGCCATGCATAAAGCCCCATAAACCGTAGGACTGCACGCCTACGAACAACACAGCAAACACCAGAGCCAACAGCAATGATCGGCGGAAGTCTGCCTGACGTTCAACTTTCACATGCTCCAGGCTGATGTACAGGAACCAACTGCCGAACAGCAAACATGCGGTACCAAACTGAAACGCCATCGGCAGTCGAATGCGATCCGTTGGCGGCGGGGCCTTAAAAATCCATGCCAGCAGCAGCGACAGGCCAATACAGATCGCAGCCTGAACAATCGTCGCCAGGAAAAACCGGCGAGCCATCATGCTTTGGTTTTCGGCCCAGCGGGAGGACATTGGCATTGTAAAAATAAAGCAGGATGATGGGCTTGCCGATGTCTACAATCCGGCAAGTATGATGGAATGCAGCTGAAACCCGAAGACTCACGTCCGGCAATCGGCAGTATCA
>CALFOL010000008.1 GCA_937919915.1 uncultured Planctomycetaceae bacterium | reverse complement strand
GGGCAGGGTCAGCCGGGGCAAGGTCAACCTGGTCAGAGTGGACAGCCGTCTGGTGCTAAACAACTTTCGTCTGCCGCACAAGCATTGGCCGAAGCAGCTCAGGCAGCGTTACCTGGACAATTCAATCCCGGACAAATGTCAGAAGGCGGCGAGTCAGAGAATGAAGGACAGGGTGCAGCTGGAAACGCTGGCTTGTGGAACGGCCTGCTGCCAAACGCAGCGAATGGCCCGGCTGGATCACGTGACTGGGGCAAACTGAACGAAGAGCTCAATACAGACACCACGGATGGAGTCGCCATCAGTCGCGACAGCGAATACGAAGCGCTCATACGGATGTACTTCCGCGAGGTTGCCAAAGCGACATCAAAGAAATAAATCACCCAGCAAATTGCATCAATTTGTTGTCCGCGAAATCATCGACATCGGATGATTCACAGGGACCTGGAATCCACCAGGCGGTCCTGACACAATCAAATCCTGTCTCACTCTGTCACCGCAACCCAGTCAGCCAAGTTAATGCCGGTTCCCGTTCGCTTTCTTTTTGTTTGTTGTCAATTTGGTGCTGAAAAAACCTGCAAGCAGGAACTCCTGACTCGCTACCCGGGTTTAAGGTTTGCGTTCTCGCGGCCGGGCTTCATGACGTTCAAGACCACTGATCCCGACATCCAGCCGGGGAAGTTTCAGCTCGTGTCGACGTTCGCTCGCGTCTGGGGCTGGTCAATTGGCAAGGCAAACAACGAGGATCCACACGAGCTCGCAAAGGCGATCGGCCAGCAAGTGTCGACCAGCGCGGGCACACAGCCGTTCACGATGTTGCACTGCTGGCAACGCGATTTGGCAGTGCCTGGCAGCAAGGGATTCGAACCTGGCGTCAGCCCGGTTGCCGCAACGGCCGCTGACATTCTGTTCAACACGCTGCAGCCGCAGCTGCCGGGACTGCAACTAAACGGCAACTGTGAACCGGATGAATTGACGCTGTGCGTTGTCCTGGTGGAACCGTATGAATGGTGGGTCGGCTGGCACAACGCATTAAACGTTTCACAGCGCTGGCCGGGCGGAGCGCCGTTGATTCAGCTGCCGCAACAGGCGGTCAGTCGGGCATGGCTGAAGATTCACGAAGCGGTCCTGTGGGGGCGCGTCCCGATTCAGAAAGGCGATGTCGTTGTTGAAATCGGTAGTTCCCCGGGTGGATCGTCACAGTATCTGCTGGATCGGGGGGCGACGGTGATCGCCATCGATCCGGCAAAAATGGATGCCGCTGTTGCCGAACATCCGGCATTGGTTCATGTGCGACGACGTGCACGCGATGTTCCGAAGCGTGACCTGAACAATGTCCGCTGGCTGACCATCGACATCAACATGCCACCATCCTACACCATCGACGTGATTCGCGACTATGTGCAGACGCGAGGTCTGCCGGTGCAAGGCATCATCGCGACGCTCAAACTTCCGGACTGGAAGCTCGCCGAGGAAGTCGACAGCTATCGGCAGCAATTCATCGAAATGGGGTTCGCATTCGTCCAGACACGACAACTGGCGTTCAATCGTCAGGAGCTATGCCTTGTCGCGCAGCGAAAGCGCCGCAGCTAGCAGTTTACCTAAACAGGTGGATGCTCAGCCAACACAGCCGACGTTTGTTCTTATTGACGGTGACTGCACATTCAACGTTGGCCTGCCGAAGGATTATCAAACGCCGGTATCGCTGGTAGTGGCATTCTCGGCGGCAAACATTCTTCTGCACATGACCATGGGAAATCACGACGATCGAGCTGCATTTCTGAAACGGTTTCCAAATGACGAAAGGACGGACTGAAGAATCATCGGACTTTGTCGAAGGCTGACATGTTTCGCTGATGTGTTCCCCACAAATATGGCGAGGCCAGACTTTTCTTCAAATGTCGGCGAAACGACTGTTTCCTGTGCCTCGCAGGCATACGCGAATTCAGCGTACTGCAGGCGGCGTGGCCAAAGTTTTCACTCCAGGAAAATCTCTCTCAGGACTTCCTCGGGCGTGACAGCCGGGCCTTCCGCGACATTCGTCAGCAGCTTTTTACGGCTGCCGAGTTTGATGACCAGTTCATGTGGCAGCACGATGTGGTAGAGTCGTTCCGCCTCGAGCAACGAAGGATCGAGCGGCGGGACGGTCAGCAATTCTCGCTTCGCAATCCAGTGGTCATGGATGTCACGCAGTTCCGCTCCGGAAACGTAAGCGGTCATCGACGTTATGGGCACGGATTTGCAGCGAAAAGTCGCAGCTCATTGCCATTTGCATGAATCGTCAGGTCGTGATCATGTTCAACGGGCGAACGATCGAGCGAGAGCTTCAGAACGTTGATATTGTCTGCCTGAACGACCAATATCTGCTGTTCGCCGAGTCCATGGTGCAACACCGAAACCCGCCCGTGCCGATGGATGTCGATAAACCGGCGAATGCGCACCCAGTACGCTTTGCCCTGAGCCGGCGTATCACAGCGATGGAGAACTCGTTGCGGACGTTCCACACGTCGCTGCGCCATCAGCCAGTCGTGGAGGTTTTCAGGAGGGCCGACAGAATGGCCGCGATCCGGGTACTCCTTCAGTAAAGCAGTCGCTCCCATTGCTCGAAGCTGCTGGAAGTAGACTCGAACATTGTCGATCGCAGATGTTCAGTCATGCTGGCCGTGGTGACAAAAGACCGGCAGATTGTACAGGCTGTCGAGAAACGCGTTGTTACCGAACGCGGCCAGCGGAATGACACCGGCAAACTGATCCGGATGCCGAGCAGCAATCGTCATCACCGCGCTGCCACCCGCCGAGTAACCGCTCAGGAAAATGCGATTATCATCGATCGCGTAGTCCCGTTTCATTGTCGCAATCGCCGCTGCGATATCCGCATCGGCTAAACCAGGAAATGCGAGGATCCCATGCACACCGACATGGATTTTGAAATACGGTTTCCGGAATGGCCCCGTCGAATCGAGTTTCGGAAGTTGCTGAGCTAGATAGACCAGCAGCGGGTACGACTTCTCGGGCGAGTAGTTATCCGGAAACTGAATCACGAACGGTTGCTTCGTGTCGTCAGCGACGCTGTCGTGGTGAGCAATGATCAGCTTTGTGGCACTGACGGTACCGCCTTCATCAGCGGACACAGATGAAGCGGCCAGCAGAGATGATCCCCTGATGATGAACACAGGATAGAAAAACCTTCCATGGGACATCGCGGATTCCACTTCAAGTTACGATAGGGAGACGAGGACCTCTGAGTGTCTTCGCGAATGAAGCTGCTGTTGACGCTTGCTGTTGGTTACGAAATCGAACCGTGGGGTTACTTCGGTTCGGGTTTCTCGCGCAGTTCGCGGGCGACTGTCAGGTCATAGTTTCTTGCGGTGGCATTGACCATATTGTGAGCCAGCTTTGTCAGGGCGTCGGCTTTCAGTTGTTTGGCTACGGCGTTGCCTTTGTTGATCGCCAACAGATAGTCGGCAAGCTGCGCGGCCCATTGATTGTCGTCTGCAGCCAGCGATTCTTTGGCGGCGGCCAGTAGTTTGTCCGTTCCGCCGGCAAGTTTGGCAACACGCTCGGCTTCCGACTTTGGTGACAGGCGAAACAAATTGGTCGGGTTGCCGTCAAACCAGCCCAGATAACCGTTGAAAACACTGCGGACGCCCCAATTAGGATGTCCGTAGAACGGCTGCAGGTAATCTTTGCTGGCGAGGTTTTCAGGAAGCTGCACGTATTCGACCAATTCATCAGGCGTCATCCCCTTGTTCATTCCTTCGACCGTCTTATCGTGAATGAACTGAACGGCGTCGCGGTAGTCGTTCAGAACCTGCTTGACTTTACTTGCTCCAACAATGGGATTGGTGTGACCGCCGACCAGTGCGACAGCATCGTTGTCGGCAAGTTTCCCAAGGCTCTCGGCCCACGAACGGACGCTGCGATTGGGAGTGCCCCGAATCACATACAGGTTCGGAAACGATCGGTAGAAGTTGTCTCCGGCAAACAGGACTTTGCCTGCCGGATACCAAACGAAGATTTGATCGTTCGTGTCACCGGGCGAGGAAACGAGTTCGAGTTCAACGCCAGCCACGTTGATCGTTTGCCGTTCTCCTTCGAGGAAGTTTGTCGGCTTCGTTGCGTTGTCTGTAACAAAAGCGCGGCCAATGCATTTGGGGTAGCGGACTGGAGCAACTCCATTGTTGATTCGCTGCTCCGGCGGCAGCTTGAAACCGGCTTGCCGAGCACCGCGGGCGGTTTGAAACGTAAGGCCGGCCGCCAGCAACGGCGCGGCCTCGCTTCCAAAGTTCTCGTGCGCCCAGATCTGCGGTCGCGTATCGCCACAAAAAGCCGCCGCGCCGCCAGTGTGATCGCCATGGGAGTGCGTGAAGACGATTGCCTTCACGGGCTTGTCGCTCAGCTTGCGAAACTCAGCGGCGATGCGACTCGCGTCATCGAGCGTCAGGCCCGTATCGATGATCACGACTCCATCGTCGCCAACAATCATGGAGACGTTGGAAACACTGAATCCAACGGCCGTGTAGACATTGTCAGCGACCTGGATGATCTTTTCTGAGAACTGTTCACTTTGCCTGGTGAGCTGCTGAGTCGCGTTGCCTGATTCCTGAGCCACTACTGAACCTGCGCCCATAAGCGTCACGATGATCAAAAAAGCGATGCGTCCTGGACTTTGCCCGAACATGTCGACCCTTTGGCTCAGAGTGAATTGGACCGATGAGTGACGACAAGGTACAACGTAGCATAGAAGGCTATCCTGAGCGAATCATTCAGTGACGACCGTGACCAGCGTCAACGTGCGGGACGAGTGCTGTTTCAGTCCGGAACGCGCACTCCGCTTCCACGATTCAGCAGGAGCAGCTAACGTTCACGCACTGTACCGGACCGGACGACCTTATCTGTCGGCAATCGATTGTCAGGGGCAATGTTGGCCGAAGCTTCACCCAGTCGCTCGACAAATTCCTGAGACTTTACTTTGTCGGCCGCATGTTGGCAGAGTGCCGTGACTCACTGATACAAGGCAGACGAACCGTGATGAATTTCGAAATCGGCTGACTGCAACTCTTCGTATCAATTTTTACAGTTTAGGAACAACATCATGAATCGTTGAAATGCACTGCCGGCAGTTGGTGGAATTACCCTTGGCGGGCCCTGACAGCTGCTATCTGCTGTGCCTGCGGCGATGTCTGCGATTAATGTGCAGCCACACGCGGACTTGTATTTCAACCCAAGGCTGATAGCATCCGCTCTCACGAAACTGACGTCACAAATGTGGTTTTGGTTCGTGAAACGATTCAGGTGTTTGCATTGCGGAGCAACATTTCCGCACTGGAGCAAATGAAAAGGGAAGACGGTGCAAATATGGTCCCATGGCTATGTTTAATTCCGTCGCGGTCCCGCCGCTGTAACCGGGGACAGATTTCTTATTCAGTCCACTGCTGTCGTAAATTGGGCGAAAGTCTGATGCCGATGGTGGGAAGGAAAGAAATCCTGGACGATCCGGAAGCCAGAAGACCTGCCTGAAACGTTGTTGATATCACCTTCGCGGAAGGGCGATGTCGGCCGTCACAATTCAGCCTTCGTCTGTTTTCCCAGACTCATTGCACGCAACGGGCGTGCTGCAGAGCTAGGTATGGCGTCTTGCCATCGCTTTGCAGTTTTCCCCGTTCTTAATCGTGCTTTGACAATCCGCTGTTTTGTTGCGCCCGATTCTCGCTGCTCTGCTTACACAATTCGATTGATTGAGAGCAGACATATGCTGGATGCAACAAACGTTCGACAATGTACCAAAAATGAACGTGCGCAACGTGGAATTGGACAACGAGTTCCGAAGCGACTTCGCGGGTTTACGCTGATTGAGTTGCTTGTGGTGATCGCGATCATAGCCATCCTGATTGCACTGTTGTTACCTGCTGTCCAGCAAGCTCGAGAAGCGGCCCGACGAACCCAGTGCAAAAGTCGTCTGAAGCAGTTAACACTGGCGCTTCATAACTATGCCGATGTCTATTCTGAGACGATCATTCCTTATGTCATTGAAGACACCGCTCAGTTGAATTTCCTAAAAACATTTTCCGGAGCGCAGGGGACTTCACAGTTTTGGTTCGGTGTTGTGAATTACGACGAACCTGACAACACAAAGCAGCTTGACTTTGCAGCCGGGCCACTGGCTCCATTTATGGAAACCAACTGGACCGCGTTTCAGTGTCCAAACTTTGGTGAATCACAAATGGATGCCGTGCGTTTCGGCCGACCTGCGTCGGGCTTTGGGTTCAACGGACATTATCTGTCCCGTGATTCCGGTGTCGAATGGCCACCGCCAAGTTACGCTGCCAGATTAAGTCGCCAACCCGCGACAAGAAAGTTTCGAGACATCATGCAGATGACTCAGACTGTTGTCTTTGCTGACAGTGCTCAGGTGAAGACTGTTACCTTTTCACC
>CALFOL010000007.1 GCA_937919915.1 uncultured Planctomycetaceae bacterium | reverse complement strand
TCATTCATTATGTGCGATTATTTGTGAGCGGGTACTTACTGCGCGACTTTATCAGACATCGCCGAAGCAGGTCAATAATGATTCTGACGATGACTCATTTCATACTTGCGGGTATGGTCGACCTGCCGCTCGGAACCGGGAAACCGTTTCGGCTCGTCGCTTCTGAAACATTCGCACCACGAACATCCCAGGTTGAATCCCTGCGCCGAAGTGATTTTGCAGCAATGGCCGGATTCTCTTATCCAACCGATCTTGCGACGAAAGACGATGATCGGATACGTTTCGGACATCATGAATCATTTGCCAGTTTCCGTCTACATCATCACGAAAAACGAAGAGCCGCGAATTTCTCGAGCGATTCGTTCGGCCATAAATTGGGCTGACGAAGTGATCGTGGTCGATTCGGGAAGTACCGACAAAACGGTCACGCTTGCGAGCTCCCTGGGGGCCCGTGTGCTTCATCGCGACTGGACAGGATACGGCCACCAAAAGCGATTCGCCGAAGAAAAATGTCGCAACAAATGGGTGCTGAATATCGACGCGGACGAAGAAATCACTCCGGAACTGGCGGCGGAAATTCGACAAGCCGTTAATTCAGCACCAAAACAACAGGCCGCCTTTCAGATTCGCGTGACCGACGTTTTGCCAGGCGAATCAAAGCCTCGCTGGCACGCATATAGTTATGACATCCTGCGACTTTACAACCGCGACTTCGGTCGTATGTCAGACCATCAGTATCAGGATCGAGTAGAAATCCACAGCGGAACAACCAGTCGATTACGGGGACGAATTTTCCATAGGTCGTTCATTTCGTGGCAGGCAACTCTGGATAAAATCAATTTCTATTCCTCGCAGGTCGCTCGTGAACGAGTGAATTCGAAGCAGAGTTCACTGTTGCCACTGAGACTTTGGACAGAGTTTCCTCTGACGTTTCTGAAAGTCTGGATCGGCCGACGCTACCTGCTGCGGGGCAGTGCGGGATTGGCGATGTCGATCACCGTCGCCTACCTGAATCTCATGCGATTACTGAAAACGCAGGAGGCACTTCGGGCATTGGCACAGAATCCGGCAGTGACGATCGCGGAATCTGAAAAAACAGCCGCGTGACCGCCAGCGTTCGCCGCAAATCCTGACCTGCCAGATCAAAGCTGACCCATTTCAAGGAAGAAAGTTATGATCAAAAAAATTATCAGAGCGTTAACTGGAAAGTACTCTTTGCACGGCGAAGTCTCTCTGGCTTCCGACGCGGACGACGTCGCCGCCGCTGTGATCGCGCTGCCAACGCTGGGTGCCCAGGTCGAATACCTTGGCCAGTGCAGAAACTTCCGTGTGGACCAGCAGAAGCCGGAATTCAATGCCTTCCTGGCGAAAGTCGTGGCCGCAAACCCAAAACGCGTTCTGGAAATCGGCGGCCGACGAGGTGGGAGTTCGTTTCTGCTAAGCCTGGCTGCACCAGACGCAACAATCGTTTCTATGGACATTGACTACGGACGACGACGTCTGAATCGTCTGCAGAAACTCTGCAAGGGACGCTCGATTGAGTTTTGGCAGGGAGACAGCCACTCCGCAGCAACCGCGGAACGAGTCCAGGAATGGGCTGGCTCCGATGGCATCGATGTGTTGTTCATTGACGGCGACCACACCTACGACGGTGCCAAAGCAGACTTTTGCATGTACCTGCCAATGGTGAAACAGAGCGGAATCATTGCGATGCACGACATCCAGCCCGACTTCCGTTCACGCTTTAACGTACCAACGCTGCGTTGGGCAGGTGGAGTTCCGGAACTCTGGAAGGACATCAAGGCGGCGGGATTCTCCTGCGAAGACCTGATCTCAGACGAGTGGCAGGACGGCTACGGTATCGGCGCAGTCACCAAATCGGCAGATGATGAGGAACGCATCCAGCAGATCCGACGAATCCAGTCAGCTGCTGCGTAAGCCGCAATTGAAGCGTTTAAGCCGCAGCCTGGCGGTTACCACGGGCGGCACTTAGATCTTCGTAGATGCTGAGCGTCTTAGACTGCATCGTCTCAAGGAGGAATTCGCGGCTCTCAGCAGGAATCGCTATCTCGCCGGCCTTCGCAGCCTTCAAGCGAGCCGCCAGGGTCGTGACATCCTGCAACGGAATGCGGCCTTCCGGGAAGACAGTCGTTAATACTTCACCGACTCCGCCGTGAGCGTACCCGAGCGTAATTTTTCCGAGCCGAATCGACTCCAGCACAGCTCGACCGAAACTTTCCGGAGGCTTGATCGATGTCGACACAGAAACATCGCAGGCTGCCACCACGTCTTTGATGTCGGCACGATGGCCGGTAAACGTGATCTGATCGACAAGACCCAACTCAGCAATCCGAGCCCGTAACTCGGCAGCATAATTGACTCGCCGTGGGTCTTCGCCGCCTGCGATCACTCCGTGAATCACCGTGCCCTGATCCTTAAGAATTCTAATTGCCTGAATGAAGTCCAAATGCCCTTTAAATCGCGTCACCCGTCCAGGAACGACGGCCACAAACTGCCCCTTCAACCCTGGATAAAGTGCATACCACTCCTGTAGCCATGCTGCGGACGGCCGATGACGGTACGGAAATTCCTGGGGATCCACTCCACGGTGGACGACGGTGACCTTATCGGGATCTGTCTGTGGATAGTTATTCAGCAGGAAGTCGCGACAGGTATTCGACACGGCAATCACGCGTTCGCCGTACGTCATCACACGACTGTAAATGTTGGGACGATTCATCCCATGAGCCGTCGTCAGAAATCGCGGCCGCGTCGCTTCCGGCAGCCTTCGCCACGCCAGCCAGGTCACCCAGGCGGGCACTCGTGATCGAGCGTGCATAACATCCGGCTGAACATCCATCATAAATCGACGCAACCGCCGAGTCGTGCCCAGAGTCAGCGGGCTTTTCTTCCAGACCTGCATTTCAACATGCTCACCACCCTCTGCCTGCAGTTGAGCAACCAGCTGCCCACCGCCGGAAATCACGATGCTGCGATGACCTTCAGCCACCAGGGCGCGGTTGATTTCAAGCGTCCCACGTTCGACGCCGCCAGCATTCAGCTGGGGTAACAACTGTACGATTGTCAGAGGTGAAGCCATGGAATCCTTACCCGGCAGAAATATTCCTGCGGCCAACGAACTGCAAATTGTAAGCCGGACCCGGAGGGCTGGAAGATACCCGAATCGATGTTCTCAGCGATAGTTCGAATTGCGGTCTCCCCCGACGGCAAGCAGAACGCGTTCGTGCCTCAAGTCTGGGTTGAAATGAGTTGTGCCAGCGGCACGGTTCTCGATATCACACCGCTCTTCGCATCTGAGCCCCAACTGAGCGATCAGCATCCCCGTAGCACGCCCGGGTGACATATTCGCCGATCAATGCGACCGCGGCGGGAGACAAATGCGTTCCATCGATGAATCTGTCTTCAGGATTCAGTCCGGCAACCACGGTGGCAGAGTCGACGTAATGAACGCCCTGATCCGTCGCGACCTGCTGCAGAGCCGCGTTGTATTCGATGATGTCCGGATTCCTGAACGGTCGATCCGTGACTGGAACAGTGCCCCACAGAAAAACCTGTACTTCCGAGTTCCTTGCTTTAAGCAACTGCACGATCGCCGATACGTTGGCGACATATTCCGGCACAGACACAACACGCCCAAACGGTACGAGCCGTCGGCCGATTCCAGAACGCAGCCGACGCTTGACAAACTTCACCAGTTTGCGAATTCGCTTACGTACCACAGTGTCTGGATAGTAGTGCACGTACAATCGTGGAATACTGGTCGACCACGAATCCACCAACCCAAAATTCACCACAGCGATGTCAGCGGGTTCCGGGTAGTCTTTGAGATGAGCGAGGCCTTCGCGGGTGGTCCGCATGCCGCCGCTGAGATTGACGAGCTGGACATTCACACCCAGCTTCCTGAGGGCTTGGGACAGGCCGTCGGCGACTGTCCCCTGATGAGGATTCGCGGTGATGGTATTGCAGTCCCCGACGGCAACCACACGCACTGGGGGGGAGTCGGTTTGCGTCACGTCAAATAGTTTTATTGCTGATTTCAGTGGATTCATTGCTAGTCGTATCAGCGGCAGGGAAATCGTCCGCTGTTAGTGGAATACTTCGACGTAACAGGACAGTCATAGCAAACACGTTTTCATACAGATCTCATGTTGTGGAAGACCACGACCAGAACATCGGCAACTTCTGCCGATGGCGAAATCGTAACGGACAACTTTGTCTCACGCTGGAATGCAACGGAAGATCAGGCCTTCTTCTTTGCCGTGCCCTTAGTCAGTTTCCCGTTCTGTAGCTCTTCCACCACGCGAGCCAGCACAGCCGGGTCTTTGGACTCAATCACGTGAGCGATCCGAGTCGCGGGTAGTTCCATGCGAGTCATGATCTCTTCCGCCGTCACCCACATTTTCTCCTGCTTCTTTCCAGACGACAGGTACAGGTTGGTGACGAGTTCCGCCAGACGCTGATCGTCGATCGCATCGCGGTTCTCATAGTATCGTTTGATGACTTTTTGCTGGTGGGGAGAAAAATCTTTGGGCATGAATCGTGAACTAATGGGGTGAAGTAACTTTATTGAAGGTGCGAAGCATACAAGACGCTGCCGGAATGCGAAACATGAGCTTCAACTTGGGCACTTGACCAACGTTTTCTCTACTATCGGTGGCACTTCGGACCAACGGATCGCAGCGCCTGAATTTCAGACGACCCGTCGATTTGCAATCGCCACCAGATCCTGATAGCAATCGTTCTGTACGGAGAATGTACACGGAGGATGACGATGAGTGACTTCGAGGATGGATCTCGGAAACAGGCTGACGACAGCCACGAATTGCCAGGCATTGGGCAACTTCCGACGGAACGAACAACATTTCACGTCGACGAAGGATTCACAACTCTTCCGACGGTTCTGCGCGACGACTTGATCTGTTGCTGCGAAGGCTGCACAGACGAAGTGCAGTCTGTGCTGTGGGTGCCTCACATCGATGAAGAACCACGCCCGGAATCCACTTTGCAACTAGTCAACGGCAAAGAGGTCGGGGTCGGCGCGGGTTGTGTTATGGAACTGTCCTGGAAAGACGGCACGTTCTATTTTCTCAATTCATAAACCGTGAGCTCTGTTTGTATCAGACAATTTCAGATTGTAGATCTTCACATTTCAGATCTTCAGCGCGCCGCAATCCACCACCCACACAGATTCGACGCAGCTCTCGACAACATCGTTCGCCAACGACCACCATTGCTCACTGTTTTCAATCACGTAACTATCCGCGCTGACGATCAGGTGCTCCTGCAGCCTGATCAACGCCTCATCCGGATTGCGGTCCAACTGCGCAGACCAGTTCCAACCGCGTTCCCCAGCCACCTCTTCGATTACCTGCTTAAGCCGCCCGCTGTTCGACACCGGATTGTCCAGCAGCCATAGCACTTCACCAACCCCGTGAGCGGCCAGACGTTCGCCAATCAGCGTCAGCGCCGGAATGGTTTCTTCTACTCTGCGATAGGTGCCATGCATGCTGGCCATATCGCGCAGACAATCGTCTCGGCCACGAATCAGCACCCCACCGGACAACGCAGCCTCAATGGTCGTGATCAGATTGAATCCGTCGATGGCAACCGATTGCCCGTTCGGCGGATCAGTCCGCCGTTGCTGACGTTCCTCCAGCGACTGATCAGAACACGCACAGCGCATCACTGCTGTTCGCTGGCGATCAACCAACTGAAATCGATCGCCCACCAGCTTTAATGCCGAGGCACCGCCGTAGCCTCGCGTCAACAACCACGACAAATCTCGAACAGCGTGCTGCAATGCCGACACCTGAGCCTCACCGAACAGATCGGGATCAGCCGGATGCGGCCCACGATGGCGTCTATTGTCTGGCATTTTACGATTCCTGTGTGCCAAATCGCCCGAGCGAATGTTGCTCACAATACCGTTTCAGCTCTGCCCCCAGACTCTTTGAAACGAGCTTACGAACGTGGGGAACATCCAGTTGGCAGTTGGTGGGTCCGGCGTACGCGGGACTGTGCATGACTGTATGTAACAGTGCCGTCGCAGGCTTCCATCGCACACCTCGCAGTGCGTCCGTAAAACCGGACTGATGACTTCCTCCCTAAGATGTCTGGACACCATTCGACCATGTCTTCCACTCAGTCTTCGTGTCTGTGAATCCGATAGCCGCCGCCGAAATCTGCACATCTTCGAAAACTCCGTTAACGACGAACGCAGGCCGATCCTGCCAACGATACCACTGAACATCGTTGTCATCGTTATTAATGTGAACGAATGAACCAAGTCCGTTAGGAGCCTGAAAAGTCTCCTGGTTAATTTCGAAACGCAGGCCAGGAAACAGGTGAACTGCTTCAAACGCGTTCGCCCGCAGAGACTCGATGCAGATTTTCGTTTCTCCAAAGATCTCCGGATCCG
>CALFOL010000006.1 GCA_937919915.1 uncultured Planctomycetaceae bacterium | reverse complement strand
TGAGTCGTTTCGTATTTCGAAATCTGAAAGTCAACTGCAATTCCAGCTTCGCGAAACGCCAACTCATGCTTCGCGGGTGACTGACTACCGATAGAAAACTTCTGGGAAAAGTTCTGCTCCCCCGGCTTAATCGCTACGCACTCGTTCACAAATCGCTGCAGCACAACTTCCGTTGAATCGGACGGAATCATCGATGCACGGTTTTCGTTACTCGGAGCATCGTTTTGCGCGAACACAGTGGTGCTTATGAGTATCAGCAAACACGGACAGGATTTCACAAACAGTTGTTGAGTTCGCATGGGATTTAACCGTTCGGCATGGTGAATCAGAGAAAGCGAACGCGGATCTTACCACAGCGTCGGTGTTGAATTCAGCCTAAACCCTGTGTTTTTTCAGTGAACAATCGACCGTGCATCAACTTCGCGGAGTTCCTAGAATTCCACGTCGCCTGCAGCCGGTTAAACAGATTGGCAAGATGCCGGCGCACGCACCTTTTCAAAGCGAAAATGGAGTGAAGTCTACCAAGCCGTCTACGGCAGAGCATGATTCGCGCTGGCTAAGAAACCTGATGGAGCTTTCTATCCTGTTTGTTATGGCCGTAATCATGCTGCGCGGCTTTTTTCTGGAAGGGTATTTGATTTCCACGGGATCAATGGCTCCGGGACTTCTGGGGCTGCATAAACAAATTGCGTGTCCGTCGTGTCAGCATTCGTTTGCCTTCGGCGTGACGTTCGATGAATCGGTTGACGATGCAGATGCTGGCATCAATTTATCCGATCGATACGCCACCTGCCCCAACTGTGGCCAGGCTAATATCAACGTCAGCAGTACGCCAACGAACCATGGCGACCAGTTGCTGGTCCACAAAGGAGTGTTCGAACTTCGCAGACCGCGACGCTGGGAAACTGTCGTATTTCGCAATCCGACCAGTCCCGGCGAAGCGTACCTGAAACGTGTGGTCGGCCTTCCTGGCGAAAGCCTGCAGGTCATTGATGGCGACCTGTTTATCGAAGGCTCCGTCGCCCGCAAGGACTATCAGACTCAAAAGGATATGCGAATCGAAGTCTTCGACATGGCTCACTTGGTTCCGACTGACGAATGGGAAATTCCCTGGAAGACATCCGGTCGCTGGCAGTTGCTCGACCGAAAGCTGACGTGCGCCAACGTCGCGGCGACAGAATCCGGCAACGCTGCAGTCGACTGGTTGCAGCTTCGGAACTGGCGATGGTCAGGAGGAAACCATTACAGTGAGGTACCGCTGCAGGGCGAAAGCGTCGAAGCAGACTGGCAAAATTGCCAGGAAGAAATGGAGTCGCGACCTCTGTCATGGGTAACGCGATTGGAATTTGATCGCGAACGCATGGTGCTCAGACTACGCGGCGTGATGCCGTATCAGATGCAGCGTGATCTTGTTCTGTGGGCAGATTCCAATGCATTCCGGCAGGCCGTTTATCGCCTGGCGGCGCTGTCACATTTAAGCCCCGTCACGGATCGCTACGGCTACAACTCACTCGTTTCATCACCCGAGTTTCCGGTTCACGATCTGATGGTGGAGGCTGACATCGAATGGTCTCAACCACCGACAGCAGTCGTACTGCAGGTGCCCGTGGGCAGTGAGATCTTTCGCGTTGAACTTCACCTAAAAAAGGGAATCGCCCGACTACTGGCCGATGGCGCCGCGCAGCCGGTTCGAGAATCACGATTGAATCTGTCGACGACGACAGATTCGAACAATGTCAGTGGCAGACTAAAGATCGAAGTTTCGAATTTCGATCGCCGCGTTCTGCTGGTGGTGAACGGTGTTCCATTGTTCGAGCCACTGGACGTTGGCTTCCGCGACACCGACGCGCTGCAGGCTCGCCCCAGCATCGAAACGTTTGGCCTGGATGGCGGTGACGGTGCGGCTCAACGCACGGCCGAATTCGTAAATCGCCAGAATCGATGGGCTCTGGGAATCGCGGGCGGCGAGGCGACTGTCGAAAGCCTGCGGCTGTATCGCGACGTTCATTACACCCCCGGCCGACGAGCAAATGGCGTCGATTCCCCCTATCGCGTTAGTGAGAATACCTATTTTGTGCAGGGCGATAACAGCCCGGTTTCGTCCGACAGCCGGAGTTGGCCGAACCCTGAGGTCCCCCATAAATTGTTGGTGGGAAAGCCTTTTGTGGTGCATTTGCCCTCAAAGCCGGGCAAAGTCATGATTGGCGGGTTCCAGCTGCCAATCCGGATACCTGATTTCGGCAGAATCCGCTATATTCGCTGACCAAATCCGAATTTCGGGTGGAGCATTGTCCCAGGAATTCCTGTCGGCCATCGAATTACGGACTCCTTGCGTTTTCGAACGGCGTGCTCTTGCTTCTCAATTCACACCACACCAACCACAAACGGCTATCTCCCCGAACTCGATATGTCAGAATCACAAACCAAGACGAAATCCGGCACTGAGGAAACGACGGCCGCCGAAACCGTCAAAAAGTCGCGTAAGAAAAAACGGTCGGACGATGGTTCTCGCGAGACGATTGAATCCATTGCGATCGCGTTTATCCTGGCCTTTTTGTTTAAGACGTTTCAGGCCGAAGCGTACGTCATTCCCACCGGATCAATGGCACCGACCTTGTACGGTCGCCATAAAGACATCACCTGTGACGGCTGCGGATTTTCGTTTGCGGTCGGCGCGAGTTCTGAAATCGATCAGGAATCCGGAGAGCTGGGCTGGCGTCTGAAGGACGTCTATTGTCAGAACTGCGGCAAACACAACATGGCTCGCGAAGCGCCTGTTTACAATGGCGACCGTATTCTGGTCAACAAACAGGTTTCGAATTACAAACGCTTCGATGTGGTGGTGTTTAAGAACCCGGAACAGGGACACGTTAACTACATCAAGCGATTGGTGGGACTGCCCAACGAGACGATTCGTATTCGCAAGGGTGACATCTGGGCGAAGCGACACGACAGTGATGCCTGGCAGATTCAACGTAAAGAAGATCCGTTCATCCAGAAGGACATTCAGCTAATCGTGTACGACGATAACTTCCCAGCGCGCCCGTTGCTGGAACAGGGGTGGCCGGAACGCTGGGTTCCTGCGGTCGAGAGTTCAGACACAGGCTCCGTCGGTAACTGGATCGAAAGCGAAAACGGCTGGAACGCTGATCGAGACGCTCGGACGTATTCGTGTAGCGCCGACACCAATGAATTACAGTGGCTGCGTTATCGAAACTTTCTGCCGAACGAATCAATATGGCCGGACACCGCTCAGGTTCATCCAGAGCTACCGCGTCCACAAGCGACGTTGATCACAGACTTCTGCACATTCAACGCCTACGAATCCCGTTACTCGAACTGGGGGGACCCTGTTAAACCGACGGGGATCTATTGGACGGGTGACCTCACTGTGAACGCAAACGTCGAGGTCAGTGAAGTCAAGCCAGGAGCTGTTTTTGTGCTGCAACTGGTGGAAGGCCCGCTAACATTCAACTGCACAATCGACCTGAATTCAGGCGACGCCCGAGTCACGAAAATCGGCAGTGAATCGGGTGACAGCACAACTCTGGCATCCGGCAAGACAGCAATGACTGGTGCGGGAAGTTTCGAACTCACCTATGCCAATGTGGATGATCGAATTTGCCTGTGGGTCAATGGTGCCCTGATCGAGTTTGATTCCGGCGGTGAGTACGAAAGCTCCGATGTGCCTCATCCTGATACTGGTGACCTGGCTCCCTGTGGCCTTGCATCGCAGGGGGCGACAGTAACGGTTTCTTCGCTGTTGCTGGAACGCGATATTTATTACCGCAACGAAGCGCTGGAGTTCCGTCAGGAACAGGGAATGAGCAGAGTACAGAACCCGGAACACGAAGTGCGACGGGAAAGCGAACTGCAGATGTTGACGCACGATCCGGCGGCATGGACGCAGAAGTATCAAATGGAGGTCGTCATCCAACTCGAAAACTACGGAGATTACACCGAGTATCGCCTGGATGAAAACGAGTATCTGATGTTCGGAGACAATTCTTCAATGAGCAAAGACAGTCGGCTGTTTGACTTTCAGACACGTCCCATGAACGGTGTCTCCAGTCACCGGTATGCTGTCCGCGAGGCAGATTTGATCGGCAAAGCGTTGTACATTTTCTGGCCACATGGGATACCATTCCTGAACAGCGGCAAAGGCTTCACGTTGTGGGATCACACGGGCGAGGAACAGCTCGGTTCAGATGATTATCCGGCAATTAGAGTTCCGTTTTACCCGAGTATTTCTCGAATGAAAAAGATCCGATAAACATCGCTCAGATAACCACTACCATTAGCCGGGCATTGCCCGTGCTGCAAATGCTTCAATGTTTTAGTCAATGAGAAGGATTCTCGAATGGCTCTCTTAAAATGCGAAGGCCTGGTCAAAGACTACCCGGGGAAACGGGCAGTCGATGGTGTCGACTTTGAAGTGAACGAAGGGGAAATCGTCGGACTGCTCGGGCCCAACGGTGCTGGCAAAAGCACATCATTTCGCATGGCATGCGGCCTTGCTGCGCCAACACGTGGCAAAGTCTGGCTGCGAGGCAAAGACATCACTGACTGGCCTATGTACCAACGTGCTCAGCATGGACTGGGCTATCTGCCTCAGGACGCCAGCATTTTTTCCAGGCTGACGGTCGAGGAAAACATCCTGGCAATTCTGGAATTCCGCGGCGTCGCTAAAAAGGTTTCCAAAGCTCGCATTACTCAATTACTGGACGAATTCGGCCTGCTGGACAAACGTCGCCAGAGATCCGGTTCGCTGTCTGGTGGAGAACGCCGACGTCTGGAGATCGCTCGTGCGTTGGCCAGCGATCCGGAAATCCTGCTGCTCGACGAACCATTTACCGGAATTGACCCGGTCACGATTCATAGTATTCAGGATATTATCCACGGCCTCAAAGACCGCGGGATCGCTATTCTGCTGACAGACCATCGTGAACGTGAAACGTTGACGATCACAGACAGAAGCTACATCATTTGTGCCGGGCAAGTGCTGGTGTCCGGCAGCGCCGAGAAAGTCCTGAACGATCCAGGGGCGATTGAGAAATATTTTGGGCGACGATTTGATGCCAGCTCCATCATTGGTGAACGTGATAGTTTTCGCGATGCGGCCTGATCAGCGAGCTCGTGGCTATGAACAGCTGCGGCATCCAAAAAGATAACAGCCGAATTTAACGTTGGAGAGTTTCAGATGAGTGCAGGATTTGGTGGGGACGAACCGGTTGATGCAGTCACGGCGCGTGGCCGGGACTGGCCGTGCCTGCAACAATTCATCGTATTTCTGGAAAACAAGGTTGGCGCACTTCACGAACTTCTGCGCAATGTCGAACGTGATGATCTGAAGATCATGGCGCTGTCGATTCTGGATTCGTCCGACAGTGCGATCGCGCGATTGATCACCAACAGCTACGAACGCACCCGAGAACTTCTGGTCCTGTCCAGCCTGCCGTTTACAGAATGTGAAGTCATCGGTGTGCTGCTGCCAAACGTCGACCAGCCTCACGCTAACATTTGCGGCTGTTTAATGTCTGCGGAATTGAACGTGCACTACATT
>CALFOL010000005.1 GCA_937919915.1 uncultured Planctomycetaceae bacterium | reverse complement strand
CGCAAAACGGGAATGCACCCGTCGCCTGCAATGGTGAGCATCCGGATTACATCGTCATCATGCTGGGGATTAACGACTGCTTTCATGCACCGCCCGATGATCGCGCGGCAGTTGCGGCGAAGATCGATTCGATGTTTGGATACGCGAACCAGTTGCTGACCGCGATTCGCAAGGCCGCACCGGAGACGCAAATTGGCTTCTGTCTGACAACTCCACCGAACTCACGCCAAACGGCATTTACCGCGAACTACAAAGATCGATACACCCGGTGGGGCTGGAAGCGAATTCAGCATCGACTGGTTCAACGACAGCTAGCGTATGTTGCGGCCAGTGCAGATCCACTGATCAGCATCATTCCCACGGAGCTGAACCTCGATCCGATCGACGGCTATCCACCCGACAATGGAGTGCACCCAAATCCGGTGGGCTATCAGCAGATCGGAACATCGATCTACAGCTGGCTGAAGTGGCGTTTGGCGAGTGAATGACGTCCAATCGAGCAGTTTGCGGGAGTGGGAGAAAAGAGTTGGCCACGAATCTCACGAATAAGTACATTCAGGATTCGTGGAGATTCGTGGCCATCCAGCAATTCACATCCGACTCATAGCAACTTACTGCAATTGCCCCGAACCTGTATGCCACTGGCTCTGCCGGCAAAGCCAGTGGCACACCCAGCAGTCAGGAACACCGCCGGGCCTATTCAGCACTGCGATTCTGTCGTGTGTTTCGTTTCTTTCGTGGTTTCAAAAATGTGTTTCCGTACCGGCCACCACCGCAGATTTGTCATCGGCTTCGACCAACAATCGGCGGCGATGGACACGGTCGTTGGTAATTCCGCGGGCCAGGTGTTTCAATAGCGGTCTGCTGTTGAAAATCCCGCCTGTTATTTCCCTGTCGGTATACATCACCATGAAGAATCCGCTCAAATCAATCGGCCCTGCCATTATTGTTGCTGCCGTAGTTCTTGGCCCCGGCTCGATCCTCACCAGCAGCAAAGTGGGGGCCACGTTCGGGCTCATTGGCTTTCCGGTGGTTGTCGTGGCGGCGGCACTCATGATTGCAATGGTCGCTTTGTCCGCCAGGTTGGGAGCCGTCTATGAAAACAGTCTGTGCGATGAACTTGCCAGCCGACTCGGACGCCCCGTTGCCGTAGCAATCGGGCTGACGTTGTTCACGTTGGTGGCGTTGTTTCAATCGTCGAACAACATCGCTCTGATTGGCGGTATCGAACCGTTATTTGGTGACGAACCGCTAAGCGTGAATGCACGGTGCGCTGTTCTCGTCATCGCAAATCTGCTGATCATTGCCACGCTGTACCTGCTGCGAGATTTATACAAATCTGTCGAGAACTGTATGAAGATTCTGATGGGGCTCATGGCGGCCGCGTTTCTGATCAACTTCTTCGTGGTGTTCACCAAGCCACGATCTTATGAACCGGTCGCCTCGGACGGACCGCTGGACTGGTTGCCGTTGCTGGGGATGATCGGAACGACGTTCTCGGTCGGTGGAGCCTTTTACCAAGCCTATCTTGTCAAAGAAAAAGGCTGGGGGCCCCGCGAAGTGAAGGAAGCGTTTGCTGATTCTGTCGTGAGTATCACGATGCTGGGTGGTGTCACGGCCATGATTCTGCTGACATCCTGGCGAGTCTTCTACGGCCATCCGGAAGCGGTCACCCTGGCATCGGTCGGCGATGTGGCTCGTCAGCTGGAACCACTCTTCGGCCCGGCTGCGAAGATTATCTTCTGCCTGGGAATTCTCGCAGGTGCGCTCAGTTCGTTCCTTGTGAACGCATTGATTGGTGGCACGGTGATGTCGGATTCCATCGGCAAGGGGGCAAAACTTCAGGACCGATGGCCGCTGCACCTGACGGCATTAGCACTGCTGGTAGGAATGGCGGTGGCCATCGTCTCGCTGGCGAAAGAAGGCAGCACCGTGCACCTGATCACAATCGCCCAGGCACTGACAGTGCTCGGCATTCCGGCCCTCGCCGCAGCACTCATCTATCTGGGTATTCAGCCGCACCTGCAGGGGGAACGTCGGATTCCTCCATTGCTGATCGCACATGCCGTCATCGGATTCTGTATCTCATGTGTTCTGGCGTGCATGACGGCCAACAAGGTTTATGACGAGCTGTTTCCTCCCTCGCCAGTGACGATGAATCAGGTACTTGAAGTCGATGTCGCCTGACATCTGGCAAGGCTCAGGAAATTTCGACGGGCAGTCCGATTTTCGCGGACTCTTCGGCAGCCTCCATCACAATCACGGCATTGGCAGCTTCAAGCGGCGTGATGACTTTCGGCCGCGTTTGATCTCGGATGCAGGTGGCGAAGTATTCCAGTTGCTGCGGCAGCGCACCGACTCGTCGTCCATGCTGTTCCGGCCAGTACACCGTGTCGCCCATCTTATTGTCGTCGGCAGTGACCATTCGAAACCCGGTGTTCGAACAGTCGACGGTTAACATGCCTTCTGTGCCAATTACTTCCAATTGAGCATCAATGACCGTCGGCACATTTTCCGGCAGACACCAGACCGTCTCGATCACGCCGACCGCTCGATCGCCGAATTCCAGCATCGCCCAGCCAAGATCCGGGTATGCAAAATCGTTGACTCGAACACTGCGGGCATAAACGCGGGTAGGCAGCTGCTGCATGAACCACATCATCAAATCAGCATCGTGAATCCCGTCGCCCATGAACGGTGAAATTTTGTCCAGCCGAATATGGCCGGGAGCTTTCGGCAGATTGCGTTTTGCATGCATCGACACAATTCTTCCAATGCGCCCCTGCGCGATTGCTGCCTGAGCCATGCTGGCACGCGGATCGAATCGACAAACGTGTCCGACCATCAAATGGCCCGGCGATCGGTCGGCTAATGCGGTAAGGCGAAGACATTCCTGGCCGGTTGCAGCCATTGGTTTTTCGAGAAACACGTGTTTGCCCGCTTTCAGGGCCGCGACTGCAATTTCGAAATGTTGCTGCCAGTGAGTTGTGATGCTCACAACGTCGATCTCAGTCGCCCCAAGGATTTCACAATAGTCGGTGACCGCGAGGGTCCCTGGAAATCTCTCGGCAGCCTGTTTCAGCTTCTCCGGATTGCGATTGCAGATGGCAACCAGCTCACACCCGGAAAGCGATTGAATGGCTTCCCCGTGAATTGCGCCGAACCTGCCCAATCCAATTATTCCCCAACGTATCGTTTTCATGGAAGAATGCTAACACAGCGGGGCATTTCCGTCACCAATCGAATCGGCCACAACGTTACTCTGTTCCCGGAGGTCGTGCCGACGTAGGCCACGTTCCTGGGTGGGCACCTCGGTTGTCCCGCGATCACAAGAGTGAAAACACATGCCTCCCGTTACAAGCGAGCGATCAGCCAGCAATCCAGTGTCACGATAGAGCGATACCAGCACATAAACCGCAAACAGTGGTTGTACGGCAAGGGAAGCGGTTGCTTGCAGGATCACAAGCAATGGCCGATGTGATTCGAGCCTTCCGGCAGGTGGGAAGGTTAGCACTGTGCAGCGACAACCAACCATCAAAGATGTCTCTTTTTTTGCTGGCTGGCGGCACGCACAAGTGAGCGTTTTCGGCCAGCGTTGTCGGTAAATATTCTGTCAGTCAAACGATCGGTTGAGATGAGAAACTTGTCAGGGCTGGTGGTCAGAAAGAGTGATCGATCCGGGTTGCGAATGAGCTGTTGCGTTGCCGTTGCGTTGCCGTTGCGAGACCCGCGACCCGCAGCCGGTTGCGGGTTGCGGGTTGTCACGAAGAGATAGCCTGTCGTGGGGCATCAGTGAGCGTCTCGCGGCTCCCAATCTGGGTTAGACTTTGC
>CALFOL010000004.1 GCA_937919915.1 uncultured Planctomycetaceae bacterium | reverse complement strand
CCTTATCGAACCTGTCGAATTGTGCAGGAGCAGCAGACTCGCCAGATTCCATACACCGTTTGCCGAATGGTTCAGGAACAGAAGACTCGAGAGATCCCATACTGCGTTCAGAAACAGGTTCCGTACGTAACAACTCACAAAGTATCTCGCGTCGTTCCCCGACAAGTTGAATCAACTTCAACTCGAATGGTTGCAAAGCAGGTCACCCGCCAGGTGCCGTACCTCAGAACATACCTGGTGCCGGAAACAGTTTGTGGGAAAGCAATGGCTGGCCCATCCTGCAATAGCTGCGGAACGTAGTCCGGAGGTGCGGGCGAAAACGGTTGTCCGCAGGAAGGAGCCATCACGTTGAGAGTTCTTGTTCTCGCAGGTGGCAGTTCACCGGAACGTGAAGTCAGTCTCGACAGTGGCGAATGCGTTGCTGCTGCAATTCGAAGCATGTCACATGAAGTCGATATGCTGGATCCCGCGACCACTCCAATCCTTGCGATCAATCCAGGTCGGTGGGATATCGTCTTTCCCGTTGTCCACGGGACGGGCGGAGAAGACGGTCTGCTGCAGTCGGAGCTAGCGGCGGTTGGAATTCCCTACGTGGGGAGTTCCCGGACTGCGTCGGAACTCACGTTCGACAAGATTCGCACCAATCAACTGGCCGGCGAAAACGGGTTTCGCGTCCCGGATAGTGTGGTTGTGCATTCGTGGCCAACGCTCAGCGAGCAGCAAGCGACTGTCGAATCCCTGAACGCTTTCGAAGCTGGCGGTGTTGTCACCAAGCCACCGCGGCAGGGGTCAAGCATCGGGATTTCGATCGTCCGGAAGTTGTCTGAGCTGCGTTTTGCCCTGGACCTGGCCTTTCGGTATGAAAACCGTTGTCTGGTTGAACGTTATATTGCCGGGCGAGAAGTCACGGTGCCGGTGATCGACGGCGTAGCCTTTCCGGCCATCGAAATCTGCCCGTCTGCTGAGTGGTACGACTACACGGCGAAATACGTTGACGACCGCACTCGCTACGTGGTGTCTCCACCGAACATGCCGGACACGCTGGCACAGACGGCGGTCGATGTTTGCCTGCTGTGTGGTGTCGAAGGCATCGCCCGGGTGGACTTTCGGGTGGATACTGCTGGCTGCTGTTGGTTGCTGGAGATCAATACGGTACCTGGAATGACGTCTCACAGCCTGGTGCCGAAATCAGCTGCTGCAACAGGGCTGTCGTTGGGCGAACTGTGCGAAATGGCAATGCTGAACCAGCTAAGTCGCACTGCCTTGTGAACCCCGGCATTGCTTGAAAACAGCGATGCGATGTTGTCGGCGGATAAAAAAGCTCGGACTCTGCCACGCAGAGTCCGAGCTTCGATTGTCAGTGCTGCCTACAGTTCTTTGATGCGAATGTTCTTCCACGCGACATCGAACGGGCCATCCTGTTTTCCAATACCGTGAACCTGCAGACCGATCTTGCCCTTCGGATGCGTTTTGAAGATTTCTTTATCAGTCAGGTCTTCAACCATTGTGCCGTTGATGAAGGTTTCAATCCGCGGCCCATGAGCGATGATCCGGAACGTGTTCCACTCTCCATTCTTCACATGGGTGTGTGAGTGTGCCGCGTCCCGCGGAGCCGATGATCGCCATCCTCCGCCGTATGCTTCTCCATAAACGTAGCCAGCCTGGCCAGGACTGGCTTCAATCTCTACCTGCGGGCCAAAGAATCGGCCGAGGTCTTTTTCCTTGTCACTGTCTGTTGCCGTCTTCTCGCGAGACCGAATTTGGCAGCCCGAGTTCAGCTTGTCGTGAACTTTGACTTCAAACTCGAGTTCGAAGTCGCCGTATTCCTTGTCCGTAGCCAGAAAAGTATTTTCACTGCCGACCACGGTGACTCCGTGAATCGTTCCGTCTTTGACTTCGTACTCAGCCACGCCGCGGGCTGCACGAGTCCAGCCGTTGAGGGTCTTGCCGTCAAACAGGCTGACCCAGCCATCTTCGGCCTGCACTGATCCTGTCAGGAAAAGTGTGAGAAGCAAGGTGGGGACCGAAAAGGATTTCAGCATGCGAAATAGCTCCTTGTTGAGGTGTTCGTTTGTCCGATCGTTTGCAGCAAATAGTTGCAGCATCCGAACGCCGGACGCATAGCATTGCAGCTGTGAACACGTGAATCAAATCAATCTGTTGCAGCAAGTCGATTCTGCATTTTTCTTCACGATTACAGAAGTAAGCACCCGCACAGGAACCTGAGGAAACACTGCCATCAGATTCTCTGCTCGACTTTTTGTGTAACGTTTCCTGAAGCTCCTCGCTTGAGACAGGAGTCGCGTGTTCGCGGCGCCGGACAGGTCACGAACTGGCAGTGGCCCTCCTTTTTTCCGTTTCGATTCCTTCTAAGACGTTTAGAGCTTATTCTGGGCAGAAATACAGACCTCATCCGTTTACGAATCGGCACCGGGGCCTGCAGGCCATCGGCGAGAACCTCTGCGCACAGAGTACAAGTGCGTCAAAGAACGAAAAACACTGCGGAATCAAAGTCGATTCCGCCAAGAATGGATCTCTAAACATGTCAACTCTACGACTTCTGCGGATGATATTCTCGTCATCTCTAATTGTTGCCCTGCTGGTCATGGGAGCTGCTTCCGGTCTGGCTCAGGACGAAATGGCTCCAGTGGCCATCGATTCTGCCAACACGGATTCCGCTGACAATGATGACGCGGTCGGCGACGTGATGTCCGCTGCCCCGCCATTGGGGGACGGTGTCATTGATAGGTTCAACGACGCACTGAAGCCGGTCGACGAACAATTCGGAAAAATCAATGAGAGATTTGGAGGGCTGATTCTGTTCGACGTGCTCCAGGGACGCGGGCCGGTTTCACCGAGCAGCGGCAAGCCCGTTGCAGTCCCGTTTGCAGTCGCGTTGCTGGTTTGTGGAGCCATCTTTTTCACATTGCGAATGGGTTTCATTAACCTGCGAGCGTTCGTTCATGCGATTAAAGTCACCTCTGGAAAATACGACAATCCTGACGACGAAGGGGAGGTGACTCACTTCCAGGCGCTCACCGCTGCGCTGTCTGCCACGGTTGGATTGGGCAATATCGCAGGTGTCGCGATCGCGATTGCGTCTGGCGGCCCCGGCGCGACGTTCTGGATGATTCTGGCCGGATTCCTGGGGATGACGTCCAAGTTTGTGGAATGTACGTTGGGGCAGCTGTTTCGAGAAGAACGTCCCGATGGTCGCATCATGGGCGGTGCGATGTACTACCTTTCTCGCGGTCTGCCGACTCTCGCCAGCGGCGGCAACAAGGCGTTTCTGACCGTGCTGGGTAAGGTCCTCGGTGTACTGTTTGCGGTGCTGTGTGTGGGCGGTTCATTTGCTGGTGGTAATTCGTTTCAGGTGAAGATGTCGCTGGGGGCGGTTGGTCAGGTCATTCCGCAGCTGGGGGATCCTGCAGTGACTGGTGCCACGACAGATTATCGTTGGGTGTACGGTTTAGTGTTGGCCATCGCAACGGGCATGGTGATCATCGGCGGCATTCGACGAATTGCGGCAACGGCAGAAAAAATCGTGCCAGCCATGTGCGGCATTTATGTGCTGGCGGCGATCGCAATTCTGCTGAAGAATTTCGACGCCGTTCCCGGCGCGATTCAGGTGATTCTGACGGATGCGTTTACTGGAAAAGCAGTCATGGGCGGGGCGCTCGGCGTGTTGATCGTTGGTTTTCAGCGAGCCGCGTTTTCGAACGAAGCCGGTGTCGGTTCTGCCGCGATTGCTCACGCTGCTGCAAAGACAGACTATCCCGCTCGTGAAGGCATTGTTGCATCGCTGGGGCCGTTCATTGATACGGTCGTCATTTGCACTATGACGGCGTTGGTGATTGTGGTCACCGGTGCATGGAATCCGGAATCAGGGCCTGAGTACGCTCAACACATCCAAAGCGACAATGGTGCCGCGTTGACCTCATTGGCAATGGATGCGGAGATTCCTGGGTTTAAATACGTTCTGGCAGTTGCTGTGGTCCTGTTTGCGTTCTCAACGATGATTTCCTGGTCGTATTATGGCGAACGTTGCTGGGCATATTTGTTCGGCGATGGCACATCAATGATCTATCGATTGATCTTCCTGGTCTTCACGTTTTTGGGTTCTATTCTGTCGGGAGAGAACGTACTCAAATTTGGAGACGCGATGATTCTGGGCATGGCGATACCGAACATTATCGGCGTGGTGCTGCTGTCGGGAATCGTGAAACGGGAACTCGACGTCTACTGGAAGAAGTTGAAGAGCGGCGAATTCGATAGCTAACACCATTCTGAAACACTGCCCAGCATTTCAAACATGCCGAAGTCGTTCGGCCTAAGCGTCCTTTTCGAGGCCCGCCGCGCGTGATTAGAGTTCCAGCAGGAACTGGCCCATTTCCCCTGCGGCGTGTTCGTTACCCTGGAGTTTGGCCTGAGCAATTCCGGCTTCATATGTTGTGCGAGCTTCTTCCGTGCGTCCCAGCCGGGCAAGCGTCTGGCCAGCCATCAGAAATGCCGGAACGTGTGGCGTGTTGTCGGACATCAGCCCGCCGAAAAGTTCCAGGCTGCGATCGTGTGCGTCTTCTTTGTCCAGTTCCATGGCCAACATGTAGCGCAGCATCTGGTCAGCAGGATCAGCAGCCAACATGGCTTCCAGTTTTTCTCGGCGTGTTGTCATTCGGGGCTCAATGTAAAACGTTGAATTGGATTTGTGTGATGTGGCGAGGCTGCAGTCGGAGGCAGATTTTGCTCACGCGGCGAGTTCCGGTGTATCACAGACGGAACAGTCGGGTTGCGTTGGCGGTGGTCGCTGCAGCCAGTTCTGCGGGGCTGACTTCGTGGACCTCTGCCAGACAATCTGCCGTGTGGCGAACCCACGATGGTTCGTTGCGTTTACTGCGGTTAGGATGAGGTGCCAAATACGGTGCGTCGGTTTCCACCAGCAGGCGATCCAGCGGAACGGTCTTCGCGACAGCTCGCATGGCATCGTTTTTTCGAAACGTCACCATGCCGGCGAACGAAATGTGCATGCCCATTGCCACACATTCTGCGGCCATGGCTGCGTCGCCACAATACGAGTGCATCAGCCCGTTTAGCGAACCGTTCTTAAAGTCCTGTTGCAGCATCTCCAGAACTTCCAGTTCCGCTTCGCGACAATGAACCACAAACGGCAGCCCGCATTGTCTCGATAATTCCAGGTGTTTCTGAAAATACTCCCGCTGCAAATTCAGTGGAGCGTGATCCCAGTACTTGTCCAATCCTGTTTCGCCGATGCCGACAACCTGGGGGTGAGCGGTGAGTTCGACGATCCGTTCCCAGTCGCCTGGTTCAACCTGAGAGGCGTAATTCGGTTGAATACCAACGACGGCGGATACATGTTCGTACATACTCGAAAGCACGACCGCCGCTTCGCTGGTGTTGCGTGTAATACCGATCGTCAGCATTCGCTGCACACCACTTTCGACAGCACGCTGAACGACTGCGTCGATGTCCGGCTGAAACGCTTCCGCATCCAGATGACAATGCGTATCGATAAGCGTGGGATTCATTTCGTGTGGCCTTCGTCTGTTCAATACGACACGAAAGTGGACAGATCGAGACCAATATCGTTAAACAGTCACCGCAGATGAGGATGCGAAATCTCTGCCCGCGACGGCGGGGTAAACGATCTAGCCTTTGAATCCACCACCACTGCGGATCTGGTCCAGTGGTGAACCAGTTGCTGGTTTCTTTTCGACGGGTTTAGCTGCGGGAGCTTTTTCGGCAGCCGGCGTTTTAGCGGCTGGTTGTTCTTCGGCTTTGGCGGCACCGGCTGCTCGGATCTTATCCAGCGGTGAACCGCCAGCAGGCTTCGCCGCTGGAGCTGCGCTGCCACCCTGACTGCGAATCTTGTCCAATGGAGAACCACCACCAGCGGCGGCTGGTTTTGCTCCGCCAGCCGCGCCGCGGATTTTGTCCAGCGGACTACCGCCACCACCGGAAGCTGGCTTGGCTGCTGGAGCGACCTTTGAGTCGGCAGCCGCGCCCTTGTTGTGTGCCTTTTCTTCAGTTTTGGCTTTCGGACGGGGACCGTCGACGACGGTCAAAAAGTGAGGATCGATGTCGTACCACGAAATATCTTCCGGGCCATCGAATTGCACCAAGGCCCGGCAATTCATGTTGACGGTCTTAATTCTTCCCGTCAACGAAGCAAAGCGGCGCAGTTCGGGAACCCCCTGCGCAACGACAACCCATTTATCAGTGAGTTCTCGTTTGAGTTTTTCAGCCAGTTCAATCGACATATCAGAAACCGTGAGGTGTTCAAACCTTGCAAATACGGATGACACTTTCGCCATCCATTTGTACAGGCTGGATTCTGCTGAATGCGATCCAGGGATTCAACCTCATTCAGGCCTTGAACAATATTGCCAACTTGCTTCCAAAGACTGGGAATGTCTCCTGGGCACGTTTTCACTGCTGACGCTGCCTGTTTGTTGAACAGTTTGCAATGATACAGTCTGATGAACAGGCTGAACGAAGTTTCGGGGCTGCTCGAGCTGACTTTCGCCCACCTTACCCAGAACCCAAACGACGACGGCACTTGCACAGAAGCGGGTGGAACCAAAGAATATGTAAACTGCGAGGTTTCAGCGGCTCCGGTCTGGGCCGCTGAATCCACGTATCTCACTGCCATCGCGGTGGCAGAATGATCACAGCAAACAGGAACTTACAGCGTGAAGCTATCGATCCGACAAATATCTGTCCGGCTTGTCACCAGTCCTCAAACTGTTATGCGATTGCTCATTTGTCTGGCCGCCGTTGCGGTCTCGACGGTGTCTTTCGCCGCAGACGGGGACAAAGAAAACGAGCTGGCTCAGTTTTACGGGTTCAGCGGTGTTGAGCTGTATAAACTGGACCAGCGAGCTTTTAATCTTGCTTCCGGAGACTTCGATAGTGATGGAAAAACCGATCTGCTGGCCGTGGATAACCGAACCAGTTCAATCCGCTTTCTGAGGCAACTGACGGAGGACGTCCTTAAAAAAGAAGGCACTGGCCGCTATATCAACGACGTGAAGTCGGACTGGCGATTCGACATTCGCCAGATTCCCGTGGACAAGCAAGTCGCCGGGCTGATTGTTAACGATTTCAACGCCGATGGGCGAGACGACATTGCATACGTCGGAGCGCCAGACGCGTTGGTGATTCTCTATCAACCAGAGAAAGGCAAAAGCGAATGGACTCAAAAGTGGTCCGTGCGTCTGCCAGATCTGGCGCCGGCCGCGTGGATGATTTCTTCCGGAGACCTTAACGGAGATAAACTTCCGGATATTGCCGTTTTGGGCGAACATTTTACGTATGTGGTGACTCAGTCCGACAACGGAAAAATGAATAGCCCACAGCAGCTTATTAACACCTCAACACAACTGTCGCTGCTGCAGGTGGCCGACATCGATGGTGATGGCATGGACGATCTCTGCTACCAGGCCAACAACGGTTCACAGCGTGGCCTGTGCGCCAGGCTGCAGACAAACGACGGACGTCTGGGGCCGGAACTCTGTTTCGACCTCGCCCAACCGCGATCCGTCACGCTGTCTGATGTTGACAGGGCACCGGGCCACGAAATTCTGACCGTAGATAATCGGACGGGGCGCGTGGTTGTCTCGGGGGTGAAACGCAGCACTGACGAATCAGCTGGCGTGCCATCGCGATTGGTTCGATTTGGCATCGGAGAAGCCAGCGGCAGTCGCGGGCGAGCGATCGCGATTGGCGACATCGACGGCGACAAACTCAAAGATGTCGTGGTTACGGATCCCGAGACTGCTCAGGTGCTGGTGTTTCGACAGAACGGCATCGACGGTTTGAATTCCGCCGAAACGTTTCCGGGGTTGCTGGACGCTACGGATGTTTGCGTGATCGATGTTGATGGAGACGGGCAGAGCGAAGTGATCCACATGAGCAACAAAGAAGCGGCGATTGCAGTCAGTCATTTCAAAGATGATCGACTGACGTTCCCACAAACAGTTGTCAAACCGGCGAGTGGTTTCGAACTGACTGCGATTGAACGTTTGGTCAGTAAAGACAAGGTTGAGCTCGCTGTGTTCATGAAAAAAGGGAGTACCACGCGTGGTGAGCTGGAACTTCATCGGTTTGCTGTCTCCGGGGAGGAAACCTGGCAGGCAACCGCCGAGGCGCAGCCTTTGCCCGTGACCGCGATTGGCAGTCGCGGCGTTGAAATGCTGGCGATTGATGTCGATCAGGATGGCAGCGAAGAGCTGCTGCTGGTACCAAACGGAACGGGCAATAAGGGCGTGACTCTGGTTCGCTTTGCCACTGGCAAAGACGCTGTCGTTGAGCCGTTAAACCTGGGCCATTCGTCGCCGGGCGAGTTGTTTCAGACAGATGGCAGTCTGTTTGTTGCTCGAGAGGCGTTTGCCAGAAAAATGTCCTTTGATGGCAGCAGTTGGAACGTGGCTGAGCAATTCAACGCCGGCGAATCGAAGGCTCGGATCGCTGGTGTGGCCGTCCTGAATCTGGACGGTGACGACGAGGACGAAGTGGTACTCATCGACATCGGCATCCGTAAACTCCGAATACTGAAACGGTCGAGCGGAAATTATCGCCCGTGGAAAGAGGTCGATCTGGGAACGGCAGGTTTCGATTCGTCCCACGTGGCTGACTTAAATGGCGACAACAAAGATGACCTGCTGCTGTTCGGCAGCCAGCAGTTCGCCGTACTGTATTCCGGAGGCGTGGACGTACAGATCGAAGAAATCGCCACATATGAATCGGAACGAGAAGATGCTTACGCAGCCGATGTGATCGCCGGTGATATCAATGGCGATGGTCAAATCGACCTGGCTGTGATCGACACCAGCGTGGACGGCATCGAACTGTTGAATCTGTCGGCCGCCGCCGGACTGCGATCAGCGACGCATTTCCGCGTCTTCGAAGAAAAACGGCTCGTGTCTGATTCGACTTCCCGCGGCACCGAGCCCCGGGAAGGTCTGGTTGTGGATATTACGGGCGACGGTCGGAAAGACCTTGTGCTGCTGTGCCACGACCGATTGATCGTGTATCCGCAAGACGCCGGAAACGTGGCGAATTAGTTTCTCATTCATCGCAGCTGCGTGTCCGCCCTGGACGTCAATGACCGAACCGGGGCGGATGCCGATCGGCTGATCCGAGCATCGGACAGTTGCTGCTACAGCGTATTACGCTGACTTGTGGCCACGGGGCACGCGTTTCGACTCAAGAAAGCCTGCTCCCGCGAGCGAGTACCATTCACAACAGTAAGTAAACTGCTCTAGCTGAGACCTTTCAGAGCGACTGCCGCCTGACGAATTCTGTCCAGTGCCGATTCGGGCAGTCCGGACAGCAGCGGCAAATGCGGGCCGACGGTCGCAATTTCGGCCAGTTCAACCGCCTCATGCAGGACTCGGATCGGGTGGATATCATTTCGCAGGTCTTCGAGACCCAGAAACTGACGGCGGATATCTTCTGCCAGGTCATAGTCTTTGCCGACGATAGCAGCCAGCATTTTCTGCGACAGCGCTGGGTTCACGCATACGCATCCTGATGTGAAGCCGCTGAGTCGAAATTTCGTCAGGTGCACCATCGCCGGCTGTTCGCCAATGCCGCTACAGATTCTGGCCGGGTCCACGCGGTCGACCAGACGCTCCAGGAATTCATCTTCAGCAGGATCTTTGCGCACGATCGCATATTTAATGAACGACACCAATCCGTCTTCCACCAATTCCGCCGCGCCTTCAGGACTGATGTAACCTTCTTCTTTGATGTACAGAACCGCTGGTCGGTTAATCGCTTCGACAAAGTGACGAAAGCCTGTCATCAATCCAGCTTCTGTCATGACAGCGTTCGTTGGCAGTACCATCGCTGTCGGAAAATCGGTCTTTTTGATGATCTCTGCCTGATCCATCATCGTGCCATAGGCGGGGCCGGCAGAGGGGATGACAGCTGTGGCTTCGGCGGCGACTTCCTGCAACATGTCCAAGAGGCCGGCGTACTCGCTGACTCGCGTGTGATACAGGTTTGCGTTGCCACCGTACAACAGCATCGACACCCCACCAGCTTCGATATGTCGCACGATTTTTGCGTTGTTCTGGCTGCAGATCTTCAATTGCCTGTCACGGGCCAGAGGTGGAACGGCAAGGACCGAGGAGGAAAACTGAGCCGGTGTAATCGGAGTGGTTTGCATTGGACGTTCCGTAATGATTGGCATACTGCCAGTTTTGCTGACGTTTGTCTGGGCGTGTTTTAATCATGATCGAGCTCGCTGACCACCATGAAAAGGGCGACATGTGTGGATCATTGCTCCTCGCAGGAAACAGATTATGATCTTCACATGCTCCACCTGCATTCTAACTCCCCCGATCGCTGGCTGGCTCAGGTTGATAAGAATCTGAACGAGATCCTGATTGACCATGCCCACTGCGAACAAAAGGCCGCAGCGACCGCAATGACGCTGATGTTCGAGTATGTGGAGAACGAAGAACTGTGTTTTGAGATGATGGCGATTGTTTCCGAAGAGCTGGAGCATTTCCAAATGATGCTCAAACTTCTCAAACAACGGAGCATCAGGTTCTTTAAGTTGAAGCCAGGAACGTATGGCCGCAAGTTGACTGCACTCGCCCGCCGGCAGGAGCCGCACAAAGCCGTCGACCGCCTGCTGATCGCGGGGCTTATTGAAGCACGCAGTTGCGAGCGTTTCGTGCTGTTACGCGACCATTTGCAGGATGTGCAGCTCAGCGAGTTCTACGGCAGCCTGTATGAATCTGAAGCTCGCCACCACGCGGTCTACTTACGATTGGCGAAGCAATTCGCTGGCGAAAGTGAGGTCAAAGACCGCCTGGCTCAACTGGCGGAGCAGGAAGCTGCCATTATTGCTGAGGGCTGCATCCTGCCCCGGGTTCACAGTTGAACATTTCCGGGCTTATGCAATTGGGAAATCTGGAAACCGTCCCACCGAGTTTTCGCCGATCCAGAAGAAATTGAATCGCTACAATCGCAATACCCTGCGTAATTGTTGTAAACTTCCCATACTCACGGCGTCGCCAGTTGTTTTGGGAGCTTGTTGCTCGTGAAAATGACGCCGGGAAGCGGATCTCCCATCAGGATTTGAATGCGGGGGGAGAATTCGCCAAGTTCTCGCAGTTTGATGGCTTTTCTGCCGATGTTTAATTCAGAACGGCAAGGATGTGCCTCCAAGTCGCTTGTGTCCGGAGCTAGATAATGTTGCAACTTCCCTACCGTTATACATTCCTTTCAATCGCAGTCTTGATTGCGATGGCGCCCGTGGCGCCAGCTTTTCAAACATTAACATTGCCCGAGGGTGATCCGCACGAAGCAGATCCAGCACCCGCAGCGGGTGACCTGCTTGACGGAGACTCTCCGGTTTTGTCCCGCGTTAAGATCGACGCTGGGAATATCGCAGCTTTGGCCGGTGACGAACTCGGTAAAGACATCAGTTCTTTCCTGGAAACGCTGTTTGATGACAACGCGGACGACCAGGAACGCCTGGACGCAGCTGCCAAATTGCAGACGTTGACTTCCGAAATGGAAAAGGTCACTCGGGTGCAGCAGTCCGTTGCACGACAGGTTGGGCGCAGAGTTCGTTTAGCCCAGGCTGCTGTCTCTGCTATGCAGAGTGGCGGCGCTGACACTGCCACTCGCACACTGGTGAATGACTTGCTGGTTCGAACGGCTGTTGACTACGAGAACGGTAACCGCATCGCTCATACCGAAATCGCACGTAAGCACTACGATACGATTCGTCGATCGCATCCTCATATCTACACAAGTATTCAACCTGTTTTCATCGACGAGTACTTCAATTACAACGTGCATTTTGTTGTTTCTGAAAGTCTGCTGTCACGAATTGTCTCCGACTATCGGACGGAAAACGGTCCGGTCGCGGACTGCATTCTGGGGGCATGGGTGACGGGAACGCAGACGACGGACACCCTTGTTCGTGCTGATATCAAGCCATCCTGTAATAATGCGATGTTTAATCTGATCGTGGATGGCCGCACGATGTCAAACACACGGGGAACAAAGTCACCTGCAGTGATTCACACTCGCGGTAACATGTCGTTCAATATTGTGAAGCCAACATATTTTGACGGGCAGCGACTCACCAGCGGCCCGGCCAACATGGATGTTCATGCAAACAACCAGACCGTTGGAGTGTCAACAAAATTCGACCGGATCCCAATCATCGGTGGAATTGCTCGTGACATCGCTCGCCAGGAAGCTGGAAAGCTGAAGACTCAGGGCGAAGCGATCGCGGCCAGAAAAGCTGCCGACAGAGGGTTGCCTCGCTTTGAAGCTGAAGTCGGTCAGAAGTTTCAGCAAGCGAACGATAACGTGCAGAATAACGTCCTGGCAAACCTTCAGAGACGCGGAATCGCTCCTGATCAGTACAGTGCCCGCTCCAGCGAAACCCACATGGCCGTTAGTTCACGGACGATCTCAACGGATGGATTGGCCGCTCCCAAACCGCCAGAGACGCCGGCTCCACTGCGCGGTGTTGCGGTGCAGATGCACGAATCTGCATTAAACGCAGCCATCGACAGTCTTGGGTTCTCAGGCCGTATGACCGTCGGAGAAGTGATCGGAAGAATTGAGGAGGCTTTGTCAGAATTCACGAATAAAACAGTGAGTTTTCGGAATCCCGCCCTGACTGAAAACGACAAGACAGACTTTGACTTTCCGGAAAAGGACGGCGTTCGGGTTCGCTTCGAAGAAGACAGCGTTGTGTTCATCCTTCGCACTGGGTTTTACCTGAAGGATAAAGATGACCGCAAAATCCCACGGCACAGTTTTGAGATTCCTGTTGGAATTGAACTACGCGACGGCTCGTTGTTCGTGATTTCCCCTGCAACAGATACCAAAGGAATCCTATCCATTAAGCCACGAGCCATCGAAGGTAAGTCCTCGCTGCGAAACGTGGTTCAGGCTCGTAGTATCGCGAAAGAACTGCTGGAGAAGACCTTCAAAGAGCCTTTGACTGAAGTCGACGCCAACACAGAAATCGACATGGGTGATGGCACAAAGCTCCGACTTCGCGCCACTCGCTTTCAGATGAGCGATGGTTGGTTCACCGGCGTTCTTGAATAAGTGGTTTGCTGAGTGTTTGCCCCCCAGTGTTGCTGGTTTGGGGCATGTCACATACTGCATTGCAGTCCGGGGATTTTCGCCCGTGGGTTGTCCTGGGGCTTTCTTCCTTACAGAATGCCACTCGACTATTCACGATGCGAAAGACACAGGAGTGTCTCCTCCAAAGAACGAAGGATTGCAATGTTTGAGATGGAAACCACTCTTAATCAGTTCGTGCTGCAGGGCTTTGAGAAGATCTTTGCAGACATTCCGGAGGATCGGCTCAACGAACGTCCTCCGGGCAACGGTCATCCACCTTTGTGGGTGCTGGATCACCTCGCGATCTGTGCGGAAATGGGCGGTACGTTGCCGGGGGAAGTCTGACACATCCAAACTGTGCGGCTGCTTTCGGCCCTGGTTCGTCCGACGAAGTCGACCGCCCGGAACAGTACTCACGCACGGAATTCGTTGACATGATTGTGGCGGCGCATCCCAAACTTTGTCAGGCGGCTCAGCAGGGTTCAGCAGAATCTCTGGCGGAACCGCATGGGTTGGAGCTGTTGTCTGGTACGGCAATTCAAACACGCGGGCAGATCTTGGCGCACTTGTTGACGACACACCTTTCGTTTCATGTCGCACAGCTGTCCGGCTGGCGTCGAGCTGCCGGGCATGGCCCGTTGTTCTAAGGTCACCAGATCATCGTTCGGGCGACTCAGAGATTGCCGCTGCGGAGGCGGGGCATCATAAATGTCCGATCGTTAGCATCCGCCAGTGGTGTCGAATTTGTGTTTTGGGTGGGTTCTGGTGGGAAAACGTTCAGGATTCCCGCCCAATCAGGTGGAACTTCGTCGTGGTCAATCGGGATTATCGGTGCAAATTCACACAGGTTTGCCCGCTTCCGCAATATCGCCCCAGACAGGATTTGCATCCAGGACGGTTTCCGGCGAGACTGTCGGAATGACTTGAATTCTAATGCACGTCGGCATGAATCTGTTCATTCCGTGGCGATCGCTGTCCGAAGTGCCTAAACGGTGGTGGCTTTCTTACTCAGACTTCATTCCGATCTATGGCTACATCCTTTCAGTCCTGCCCCGGGTGCGAATCCTTCATTCTGGCTGACACTTTCGAGTGTCCGGAATGTGGTCACGTATTTGACGAAGAGCGCTCAACAGCAGCCTCGGACATTACGCAGGATGTTAAAACTCAGAACATGTACGATGCCTGCCGAAGGTGCGGGCAATCGGTACGGTCTGGTTTGGTGAAATGTTGGAACTGCAACTCCTTCATGCGTAAAGACGTGGAGGCTCGCTATGAACAGATGCAGGCGTCGCCACAACGAATCATTTTCAGCGATGTTCCTGCGGACCAACGCACAGAGCTATTAGAGCATCGACACGATGATCGGAACGCCAAGTCAGTCTTCGATGCTCAGGATGAGAACGACTTCGATTTTACGCTTCGCGACGGTGACACTCAGGACGGCACAGATGATGATGATTTTGAATTGACGCCCCCTATGGCTCAGCCATCCCCGGCAGCCAAACAGGTTCCCTCATCACCGGCGGTTCCGAAACCGCCAGTGGCAGTGACGCCAACGGAAAAAGCTGCGCCAACAGTCGAAACGAAAAAAGCAGCGGAAGCTCCCGCTTCAGAATCCCGGACGACAGGCGATCAATCGTCGGATGCAGAAAAGCCGGCTGCAAAGATTAATCCGGAAGCTGATAAAAAGAAGGCGCCGGTTGACTTCGATGCTGATGACCTGGTGGGAATTGCTTTCCAGGATCACAAAGAAACTCAGCAACGAAAAAAACAAAAGGTCGATGAATCACGTAGCAAACGTATTCTGATGCCGTGCACCCGTTGTGGCGCGTGGATTCGAGTGCACCAGGATCAGGGCGGTCGAACGCTGCGATGTCGGCAATGTAAAGTTCCTTTCATTGTCCCGATGATGAAGAAGAAGGAAAAATCGTCGAACGCAGCGAAGGGAAAAGCCGCTCCGCAAATCGATGTTTCCTGGTTGGACGATGTGCGCTACCACATCGTTGTTCCGACGGCGATTGTTCTTAAGCCGGGCAGCATGGAGAAGACCTCCGAGACAGTGGACCTGGCATTCCACGAAAGTGGCCTGCACGTACTGAAGTATGCTCCTCCTGCCAAAAAGAGTCTCTTCGGAAAGGCAGATGGCCCTCCTTCCGTCGAGGAGCAGCGAAAACAAGTTCGCGAACACGTACAGAAAACTGGCGCGATTGCCAACCTGCCATTTGGCGAATTACAAACAGTCGATGTCGACGGCCTGAGAAAGGTGCGTCTGGTTCAGCCCGTTGCCGAAGCGCACGAAAGCATGTTTGCCGGAGTACCTGTCTTTGGGAGCGGGCGCATTGCCCTCTATCTGCCGCTGACCCTGGAAGATAACAAGCAGGTGCTGATATCACTGCCCATCAGCAGTTATCGAAAACTCGCTGATCAGCTGCAAAAACGATTCGGAACGGAATTAAACGCTAAGCACAACGGCGTTCCGGTTGAAGACGAAGTCGACACGCTGAAATGCAATCTCAGCGGTATGCCGGTGGCATCACTGAAGCATTTGGAATACTACGAAAACGATCCAGCTTACGAAATGGAGTTGTCTGGATATCAGTGCGTCACGTGCAGTATCGCCGTTGCGGAGGCTGCTCGAGCACAACAGAAACTTGGTGGCCCTGCGGGGAAAGGGATTGCCAAAGCAAAGTGTCCCGGTTGCCAAAACAAGATGGGCCTGAACAAGTTGTTCAAAATTTCGAAGTCACCAGGAGACGCTGCGGACGGAGCATCAGAAGAAGAGGATGTGAGTTCTGTGTTCACTGCTCCACTGCCAACATCAGCGACTGCCGCGAAGGCAGCATCGGCTGGCACAGCGTTGTCTGCAAGTGATTTGCACGGGACGTGGAAAATGATTAGCCTCGGTCGCGCTGGCAACTTTGATAGTCCGGACGACATGCGGTCCGCGGGTGTTGAATTCGTTGTGGACGGACAAAAATACAGTGTCGCTGCGGGTGGTACTGTTCAGGAGCAGGGCACACTGGTGCTGATATCCAGCGAGAACCCGGCTCACCTCGATCAACAGGTGACGGAGGGGCCGGACGCCGGTAAATCTCACCTGGGTCTGGTGCGAATTGTCGACGGCAAGCTACAAAATTGCCAGGCGGCATTCGGCGAACCTCGCCCTGAGAGTTTCGAATCCAGGGCTGGCTCAAGCGACACACTCGCGGTGTTCGAGCGTTAAGTGTATTCTGCCGGCGCGACTGAAGTATCCCGCCGCAGTTGGCGTTCTGTGAACAGACTGCGATTGCCGGCTCGGTCACGGAGTTGACCCGTGCATGGAGGAAACGTGGAACGTACCGTCAATCAAGGGCCGCCGACATCGTTGATAAACGACGCGTACAGTTCCGCAGGGTTCGACGAACTTTCAAAAGCCTGGCAACTTACCATGGCTCAGCACCTTGATCGGATGTTGACTGGCGAATCCCGCGTTCTGAACTGGCAGGATCCGCGCCAGGCGGTTGCGTTGGCGGAGTCTTTTCTGACGTCGGCTCCTCAGCAGTCGGGGCAGTCCGTCGCCGACCGTCGCGAGCGCTTCACGACACTATTGGACCAGATGATTGCCAGTGGCCAGAATCTGCATAACCCTCGATACATCGGGCATCAGGTTCCGGCCAGTGTGCCGATTGCCGGGCTGTTTGATGCCGTTGGTTCCATCACCAATCAGCCCATGGCTATTTACGAAATGGGGCCATGGGCAACTGCCGTCGAGCATGCACTTGTTCGCGGCTTGTGTCGCAAGGTTGGTTGGGATCCGGATCTCAGCAGCGGCGTTTTGACTCATGGCGGTTCGCTGGCGAATCTTACCGCACTGCTCACCGCCAGAAACGCCGCACTGCCTGACAGTTGGGAAAACGGCACGCCCAATAAGGCTGTGTTGATCGCTCATGCGGACGCTCATTACTGTGTCACCCGCGCTGCAGGCCTGCTCGGACTGGGGACACGACAGGTAGTCAAGGCCCCTTTGGACGATCGCCGGCGTATGGATCCGCAGCAACTGGATCACGCGTTGACAACCTGTCGTGCGAACGGGCAAACGGTGATCGCTGTTGCGGCGGCAGCCTGCGCGACACCGATCGGGGCCTTCGACCCCCTCAGCGATATTGCTGAGGTTTGCGACAGGCATGGTGTTTGGCTGCATGTTGACGCGGCGCACGGCGGCGGGGCACTAATGAGTAAACAGCACCGCAAGTTGTTGCGGGGCATCGAGAACGCCGACAGCGTGGTCTGGGACGCTCACAAAATGCTGTTCATGCCTGCGCTGTGTGCCGCCGTGCTATATAAAAATAAGTCGCACCGCTTTAATTCGTTCCAGCAGGACGCGCCGTACCTGTTTGACCCTTCAAGTCCGGGCCTGGCGGAATTCGACAATGGGATCAGCACGGTGGAATGCACTAAGCGGTCCACTGGATTTGGGTTGTGGGGACTGTGGTCGATGTTCGGGGAGGAGATCTTTGAACAGTTGGTCGATCATACTTTTGCGATGACGCGCTACGTCTATCAGCAGATCGATGCAGCCGATGATTTCGAATCATGCCATGTCCCGGAATGCAATATTCTGGTGTTTCGATACCTTCCCGCGGGCATTACTGATGCAGCGTTGGAAGATCAGAATCGTTTCCAGCAACAGTTGCGAACGACGCTGATACAATCCGGCGAGTTCTACATCGTGCAGACGACGCTTGACGGAAAGGTCTGCTTGAGGCTAACCGTGATGAATCCGATTACTACAGAAGGCCATCTGGATCAGCTAATGGCGAAAATTCGCGAGATCGGGCTGTCGATTCTTCAGAGCCAATAGCTGCAGGCATCCGTGACCACGTTTCTGTCAATGAACGGAGCGAACCGGGGCGAGCCTGCGATTCTCCGTTGTCTCTGTTTGCTCCTGTTCAAACTACGATTCTGCTTCATTTGCACTGGAGTCCAGAACGATTGGCCTGGCGATGTTCACTTGTGTGGGTTTTCGTACCAGATGACCCCAAGGTTGTCGCGTTCCTCGCAAGTCAGGAGATCTTTGTCACCATCGCCGTCAAGGTCCAGCATTTCGATGCGGTCGAATTTGACACCGATTTCCGTACCGCTGACATCGTGAAACTTCCATGCACCGGCGTGATGGCCTGCGGCAGATTGTTCTAACCAAAAGACGCCGAATTTTTGTTCCGCGAGACCGCACGTACAGACTAAATCCTGTCGGCCATCCTGATCAACATCGCAAATGGCGACCGCTTTTCCGGCGCCGGCACGCGGTGGATGCGGAATCTGTGTGGTTGCCCAGGGCATCGTGACGTCGTTCGTGGGCGTCATGTCCAGCAGACAACCGTTACGTGTGTTGCAGACAACTCGCAATGGCTCTGGCGTCGTTGAGAGATCCAGAAACATGACTTCCATGTCTTTGCCGCCGATCAGGTGATCCTTCCAGGGCGCGTCGCGCGCACCCGGATTCTGCAACCACCCGACGCCACACGCTTTTCCCTTGCGGTCTGAGTACACGATGTCCGGATGACCATCGCAATCAATATCGAAACTTCGCAGAGACATAATCCATCCGCAGCGGCGAATCTGTCTGATCTGCTGATCCTGAGAATCATAGATCGCAATCTGCCCGTTGGGATCTTTGCTGCCGAATGCCAGGCGGCCGTCCGGCAACGGTTGGCAGAACATCCAGCGACTGCCGCGAACCGACGCGGGCAATACCTCCGTCTTCCATGCGGAAGGTTCCATCAAACGGCTGCCCCCGGGATTCCGATGGAAGAACACAGACTGCTGTTTTCCTTCGCAGCAGCTGACAACATCCAGCCAGCCGTCGCCATTCACATCGGTGAAGACAGCGTCTTCAGGAGACTTCACACTGCCAACGCGTACGGCAGGCCAGGGCTTCCGGACATCGGAGCGTTCGGGCTGCAGGCAAACGCGAATCTGGCCACCTTCCTCCCAGCCGGTGGTGACGTCCATTCGACCGTCCTTGTTAACGTCCGCCAGTCTGACTCCATCGGCCCCGTTAGAAGATTTGTCGATGGTGTGCATGACCCATGCATCATCGGCCAGCAGTTGAGGCAGATGGATCAGAATTATGAATATGATGAGGCGTTTTATCATTGAAGCGTCCTCATGGACCGTCGCCGGGCGGCGGATCTGCCGCACTGTCGGCGTTCTGGCGACCGTAGTTACAAACACACCACCGCGTCAATTCGTGTTGATATTAGCCCGGCTCTGCACCGGCCAGCTTGTGCACGACCAGCCATTCTTTCTCCGTGACTTCGGTGATGGACAAGCGGCTGCCTTTGCTCATGACGATCATCTCAGCCGCGACCTTATCCCGTTTCAGCTGCTCGCGCGTCACCGGCGTTTCAAAAATCTGCAGCAGTTTGACATCGACCATGTACCAGCGTGGATTTTCCGGGTCGCACCGTGAGTCGTAGTATTTGTGATTTTCGTCGAATGCAAAATGGTCCGGGTAGCCGTCTTTGACGACTTCCGCGGTTCCCGCAATCGCCATCGGGTCGACGCGGCTGTGATACACCAAAACACCATCGCCGACTTTGATATCGTCGCGCAGCATGTTGCGTACCTGATAGTTCCGAACACCTTCCCAGCTAGTGCGTTTGCCTTTGTCTTTGCTGAGATCCTGAATCGAATAAACGTTCGGTTCGGTCTTGAACAACCAGTATCGGCGTTTGTTGGCCATTGTTGTCTTCTGATGTTTGGCTATGCGTCGAGAAACACACACGCCGGGATTCCGGTCCGCGACTGGCGCCGGCGGTCCGCTGCTATTCTCGGATCGTGCGAACTACGACCGCATCAAGTCTGGGTCTTCGACTTTGCGAGCCACCAGAGAGACGTTGTGGCCGCCGAAGCCGAAGCTGTTGTTGATGGCGAACTTCACGTCCCTGGTGATCGCTTTGTTCGGAATGTAGTTCAACGTGCACTCTGGATCCGGCGTGTCGTAGTTGATGGTCGGTGGCAGCACTCCGCGTGTGAGTCCCAGACAACAGGTCGACATTTCCACTGCACACGCCGCTCCAATCATATGGCCAAGCATACTCTTGATTGAACTGATCTGCAGCTTGCCCGCGTCGTCGCCAAAGATGTTCCGCAGAGCAACGCTCTCCATGCGATCGTTTAACTTCGTGCTCGTCCCGTGAGCACTCACGTAGGTCTGACCGGCAATGTCTGCTGGATTCAAACCAGCGTCGGAAATCGCCTGGCGAATCGCGACCGTTGCCTGCTTTCCCTCAGGATCAGGCTGCACCAGATGGTATGAATCACTTGTGGAAGATCCGCTGAGCACTTCCGCCCACGCTTTGCCGCCACGCTTGCGCAGATGCGTTTCTGTTTCGAAGATCAGTACTGACGAACCTTCGGCCATGATGAAACCCGAACGATCGTTGTCGAAGGGACGCATCGCGTGTTTTGGATCATCGTTGCGGTCGCGGCACATGGCTTTCATGTTGGCGAACGAAGCAATGCCCAGCCGCGTTAGTGACGCTTCGGTACCACCCGTGACAACGACATCGGCTTTACCGTTTCGCAGGTAGTCCATCGCATCGATCATGGCATGTCCGGATGAGGAACACGCACTGCTGGTTGTGTAAGCGGTGCCGCGAATTCCGAACGCAAGACTGATGTTGCTCGGAGGCGCGTTGGGCATTAGCATCGGAATGGTGAACGGACTGACTCGCGATGGACCTTTCGTCAGCAGGCGTTCCATCTGAAATTCATACGTCTCCAGCCCAGCCAGGCCTGCGCCCAGAATAACCGCCGTGCGTCCGCCGATGTCCACGGTCGGCAGTCCTGCGTCTTGCAGCGCCTCATGAGCTGCCAGGACAGCGAACTGACTGGCACGGTCCATCTTCTTGCTGTTGACGAGGTCGTTGACGTTGATCCGCGATCTGTCGTAGTCACGAATTTCGCCGCCGATCGTGACCGGCAAGTCGGTGGTGTCATGCACGTGCAGTGTGTCGATCCCGCACACGCCATTCGTTAGGTTTTCCCAAAAAGTTTCTCGGTCGTTTCCCAGACAGGTGGCGAACCCGAGTCCTGAGATAAAAATACGTTCCATGATTAGTCCCGAATTTCCGTATTCTGCTACGCGACATCAGTCGAACGGTGTCGCACGTCTTGTACTGTGAAAATTCCTGTCGGTCAGGACAGGCTGTGATTAGATTCTGGCTTGAAGGACCAACCGCCGTACCATGCCGGAGGTTTGAATAACCGCTCAAACCGTCACTATACGTAGTGTGAAGGTAATACAGCAAAATCGCCGCCAGCTGCAACATACCCACCCCGTAAAACCCGTCAACAAAGCGAAATTGCTGGCAATTTTTGACCTACAGCACCACCACAACCGTGAACGAATCTCAGAATTCGAAAACACTGTGATCGAATTGGATTCCGTGCTGAACAGACCATTGCTTTTCGTCGGATTGCCGATACTATTGCTGAGACTGAATCTCATGCTCAGTGAACCCACCAAAAGTCGAGTACCCTCTGAACTCGCGAAGAACTCTCTTCAGATTCACTTTCATCAGTAAAATGGCAGCTATGTCGACAATTCAACTGTCTGATATCTCCCTCCCGGGCATGTTTCGTTGCACCAACATCGACTGCGTTGGAGACGCCGCGGTCCAGTTGAAGCGATTGGGAGTCTGTGACGGACGCGCAATCGAAGTCATGCAACTCGGTGATCCGATGGTGTTGCGAGTCGTTGGTGCGCGAATTGGTGTGTCGCGATTGCTGGCCAAAACGGTTCGAGTTGAACCAAGTCCGCAAGCTGTCGCGGTGACTGCTGCGATTGGGGCGGATGTTCGTACCGGAGACACGACCGTTATTGGAATGACCAGCAGTTTTACGGACTCCGAGGTTGTCAGCCATGCCTGAATCTGGTTCGTCAGAGCTGAAGATCATTCATGGGACTCAGCAGGCGGCACCGGTTTCTCGAGTAGCACTGGTCGGAAATCCAAACACTGGCAAGACCACACTCTTTAACCGCCTGACCGGTTTGCGCGCAAAGACGGCCAACTATCCGGGGATCACCGTCGACCTCCGCAAAGGACGGATGCGACTGGACGGCGGCGATGTAGAAATTATCGATTTGCCTGGCCTGTACGGATTGGATGCTGCCAGTCCGGAGGAGAAGGTTGCCAAGTCTATTCTCGAAGGCACACATGCTTACGAAGCTGTGCCTGATGCGGTTGTCCTGGTACTCGACGCGACCAACATCGAGCGAAATCTATTTCTGGCCAGCGAAGTACTCGATCTGCGATTGCCAACAATTGCTGTGTTGAATTTGATTGATGCGGCGGCGAAGGCGGACATCAAGATCGAAGTTGATCGACTGGCCGAAGAACTGAAGTGTCCGGTGATCGCCGTGAGTTCCAAAAAGGGAACGGGCTTCGACGAACTCCGCGTCGCGATGAGTGGTGTGTTGCAGCCGCGCCTGCCGATTCTGACAGAACAACACACGTCGTGTACCGTTGGTTGTACGGGTTGCACTTTTGCGGCCCGCTACGATTGGGCTCAGCGTGTATCAGGAAATACCGTCAGCACACCAGCGAACCTTGGGCGACGCACCGTCTCGATTGATCGTTTCGTGACCAATCCGGTGTATGGAGTCATCACGTTTCTGGCTTTGATGTTGGGCGTGTTCTACTTGATCTTCTCAATGTCCAGTATCCCGATGGATCTGGTCGACACTGCGTTTTCGTCACTCGGTGAATTTGCTGATGGCCTGATTCCGAAAGGTCCCGTGAACCGGCTGACCTGGTTTCCGATCGCGTCCGGACTGACGATGCTTGTTTTCGCAGGCAGCTATCTTGCCGCTCGAGTTCCGTGGACGAAAACCACGCTGACGATCGCCGTTGCAGTGTCGGCCACCGTTGGCGCATTGCCGCTGGAAGAATTTCGCAGTCTTGTTGTGGAAGGAGTTGTCGCGGGGGTCGGCGGAGTCGTCATTTTCCTGCCGCAGATCTGTATCCTGTTTTTCATAATTTCACTGTTGGAAGACAGTGGCTATATGGCTCGCGCAGCGTTTGTTATGGAACGACTGATGCGAGTCGTCGGACTGCCGGGCAAGGCATTTGTGCCGATGCTGTCGGCTCACGCCTGCGCGATTCCCGGCATCATGGCGGCGCGGGTGATCGAGAACTGGCGGGATCGACTGGTAACGATTCTTGTGCTGCCGTTGCTGACGTGTTCGGCGCGACTGCCTGTTTACGCGATGGTGACGACATTGTTGTTTAACGATTCTCCTGTCATGGCCGCGTCGGTGTTTGTCGGTGCTTACCTGCTGGGAATCGCCGCGGCATTGCTTTCTGCGTGGTGTCTGAAGAAGACAATTCTGAAGGGCGATCCTGTTCCATTGGTAATTGAATTGCCAGTTTATCGCATGCCGAGTCTGCGCAATGCATTCACGACCGTCATTGATCGCGCGGTGGGCTTTGTACGGCAGGCGGGCACAGTCATTCTGATGATCTCCGTGATCCTGTGGGCCCTGGCAACTTATCCCCGCCGGCCAGTTGACATGCCAATTTCTGTGGAAGCTGCAGCCAGAGTCGCGGCTGGCACGGCTGAACTGGATCAAGTGATGGCTCAGGAATCGCTGGCCTATTCTGTCGTGGGGCGGATGGGGCGACTGGTAGAACCTGTGTTTGCACCGCTGGGATTCGACTGGAAGATCAACGTGGCCGTGATGACGTCATTCGCCGCGCGAGAAGTTGTGGTGTCGACATTGGCGATCGTGTACGGTATCGGCGAAGATGGAGCTGAGGACGATGCGACGCTGGTCGAAACACTGCGACGCCAGAAACGAGAAGACGGCACCCCTGTCTTCACCACAGCGACGGGGCTCAGTCTGCTGGTGTTCTTCGTGCTGGCGATGCAGTGCCTTCCGACTCAGGCGGTCACGAAACGCGAAACAGGGTCATGGAAATGGGCCGCTTTTCAGCTCATCTATATGACGCTGCTGGCCTATGTGGCCGCGTTTGCAACATATCAGGGCTGTTGCTATGCCGGGCTTGGTTAGCGCCGTCGCGTGAGCCGAACGCATGTGGAGTTCATGACTTCAAAAAACTCGTCACGTTGCCGCGTTGAGGTTCGCTCCGGATTGTGCAATCTGAAACAATGCACTCCAGAACCTCCAAACACCTCCTGCCTATAATGTTGATTATGTCCCACCTCGCATTCCGTCTTCGATTGTTGATTCTTGTCAGTTTGCTGTCGTTCGGGACGCGTACTGTCGCGGACGAACCCGCGGCAGCTACAGAACAGCAACTGGATTTTGTCCGCACGAAGGTGCTGCCGCTGCTGGAAGCCCGCTGTTTCGAGTGCCACAAGGAGCGAAATGAAGCCCATGGGTCCCTGCAGCTGTCCAGTCGCAAGGCAATGCTGCACGGAGGCGACAGCGGTCCCGTGATCGTTCCGGGCAAGCCAAACGAAAGCCTGATGATTGCAGCGATCCGCTATGAAAACTTCGAAATGCCTCCGCGAACGCGGATGCCGAAAGAGGAAGTGTCCATTCTGGAACAGTGGATTGCCGATGGCGCACACTGGCCCAATGATCTGGACGCCGAACCTGCTCCGGCGGAACCGACGTTTCCGTTACAGGCACGTCGAAAGTCTCATTGGGCATGGCAACCGATCGCTGATCCTGCTGCACCTGTCGTAAAGTCCGTCGACTGGTGCAAAACGCCCGCCGATCACTTCATTCTGTCCAAACTGGAAGACCGGAAGCTTACGCCGGCCGCGGATGCTGATCGCTACACGTTACTCCGGCGACTGTACTTCGACATCATCGGACTCCCGCCCAGCATTGCTGAGATTGAAGCATTCGTCGCTGATAAGTCTGACGACGACACCGCCATCGCCAAAGTGGTCGGCGAGCTGTTGGCTTCACCGCATTTCGGCGAACGCTGGGGGCGCCACTGGCTGGATCTTGTGCGTTATGCAGAAACGCTGGGGCACGAGTTCGATTATCCATTGCACAATGCCTGGCAGTACCGTGACTACGTGATTCGCGCGTTCAACGCTGATGTTCCCTACAACGATTTCGTCCGCGAACATGTGGCTGGCGACTTATTGGCCGCACCACGTCGAAATCCGGAAACACAAATCAATGAAAGCGTTATTGCGACGGGGTTTTGGTTCTTGAATGAAGGCAAGCACGCTCCGGTGGACGTGCGTGCGGAGGAAGCGGCGATGGTCGACAATCAAATCGACGTATTCTCCAAAACCTTTCTTGGAATGACGGTCGCGTGCGCTCGGTGTCACGATCACAAGTTCGATGCGATTGCCACTAAAGACTACTATGCACTGGCTGGTTTTCTGCAGAGTTCCCGACGGGAAACGGCGTGGCTGGATCAGCACCACGCGATTGCAGAACGCGTGGAACAACTGCAGCAGACGTCCTCAAAAGCACAGACACTCGTTGCCGAGAACGCTGTGTCAGCAGAATCCACTCAGCAAATTCGCAACTGCGTCCTGGCAGCGTTGGAAGTGATTCAGGGAACTGCCGCAGACGTTGAGACGGCCGCTGCGGCACACGCGTGCAACCCGGTTCTGTTGCAGCGTTGGGTGGACGCTTTGAGACTGGAACAGCAGGCCTCGCCTGCGTCTGCGTTGTCGCTGCCAGCGCGAATCGCGCAGATGAAACCAGAGACAAAGCTCGCTGACGTGTTCAGAGAATGGCGACGATCGGTCGCGTCGGCGTCAAATGCTGGCAAAGCCGATAACAACACCACTTCGTTCGCTGATTTGCAAAACGGTATTCCTGCTGACTGGTTGACGACCGGTGAAGCGTTCAAGTCGAACCACGTTGACGGACAGCCGGACCTGCACTGGAGCAATTCCGGTTTAAGAATGAACGCCGAAGGTGGTGTTAGTTCTGCAACGCGGTCCACAGAACTTCGCGGCACTTTGACCAGTCCGACGTTCGAATTGAAGCATCCCGAGATTCTGGTGCGTGTTGCGGGCGAAGGCAGTCGCATGCGATTGGTGATCGACGGTTACATCATGTTCGAATTCAACGGGTTGTTGTTTAACGGTGCGAATCAGGCAATCGAGACAGCGGGCGAATTTCGGTGGTTGCGTTTTGCGGGCGACATCCATCGCTACCAGGGGCACCGAGCTCATCTGGAGTTCCTGGACGAAGGCAACGGCTGGATGATCGTGCAGGAAGTGAGATTCGCGAACACGGCAGGAGCGAACCCCGCCGCGTCCACAGCAACTCCACTGAATCAGCAGCTTGCCGCAGAACCGGATGCCACCGCCGCTAACACAGAACAGCTTATCGACGCCTGGCTGGTAGCAATGACGTCGCACAGCGATTTCGCAACTGCGGATTTGTTTAACGCTGGCCTGCTGCATGGCTTGGGACAGAATGCAGTATGGGAACAGGTCATCGCGGAATGGAAACAACAGGCCACCGGAGTCCCAGCGCCGATGGCGGTGATCGCGATCACCGAAGGTTCGCCGGAAAATGAGCGGGTCTTCATTCGTGGCAACCATCGCAACCTCGGTGAAGAGGCGCCGCGGAGTATCCTTTCTGCACTCCGCAAAGATGTAGCGCAGAATATCGAAACGGGTAGTGGACGGCTGCTGTTGGCCGAGCATCTGGTGGCGGGTGACAATCCCCTGACCACGCGTGTCGTAGTGAATCGAATCTGGCACCATTTGTTCGGTACGGGGCTGGTTGAATCGACCGATAACTTCGGAGTGCTCGGAAAACTCCCGAGTCATCCGGAATTGCTGGATCATCTGGCGGTGCAGTTTCAAAAAGATGGCTGGTCGATCAAAAAGATGATTCGCACTTTGGCGTCATCAAGAACGTATCGTCTCAGCAGCGACCGATTGGCTTCCGCAGAGGAGGTTGATCCGGGTAATCAGTTGCTGCATCGCGCCCGGATTCGCAGGTTACAGGGGGAAGCCGTTCGTGATTCGATTCTGACTGTGTCCGGTCGGTTGGATCGCCAACGGTTTGGTGCTCCGGTTCCCGTACACCTGACGGAGTTCATGCAGGGTCGAGGTCGGCCGGGGAATAGCGGTCCGCTTGATGGAGCCGGGAGGCGAAGTATCTACATCGCTGTAAATCGGAACTTTCTATCACCGTTCATGCTGGCGTTCGATGTGCCAGCTCCCGTCACAACGACAGGACGGCGAACTTCCTCAAACGTCCCCGCTCAGGCACTGATCATGTTGAACAACGAGTTCGTTAATCAACAGGCGGATGTCTGGGCGACGAAATTACTGGCGTCCGGGCAGGCATCATCGGCAGAGCTCATCGGCACCGCCTGGTTCCAACTGTTCGGAAGACCTGCCGCGGCGGACGAACTACAGCCACTGCTGGACTTCGTGGAGGCTCCCGATTCAAAGAAATCTCTGCTTTCCAAAGACAGTTTGACTCAGATCTGTCATGTGTTGCTGAATTCGAAAGAATTCCTGTTCCTGCGGTAATCCCAGCCTGCCCTTACTGTGCGTTTACAGCCAGCCCTTTGAATGTGTGAATTTTGCGTCAGATATTGTTGTTTGCGATTTTGCTTATGGCAGGGCAGATAGCGGGGTAGCAGTCCATTTTGCGCATAGCCGTATTTTAGGGCGTTTTGTGGACGTCTCG
>CALFOL010000003.1 GCA_937919915.1 uncultured Planctomycetaceae bacterium | reverse complement strand
TGTCGCCTGTGGCAATAAGTCGCCAGCCAGTTGCAATGTGGTAAATTGATCGAACGGCATATTGCTGTTAAATGCCTCCACGACCCAGTCGCGCCACGGCCACATGGTTCGTTCACGATCTCCCTGATATCCGTTGGTGTCTGCGTAACGCGCGGCGTTCAACCAGTCCCAGGCCATGCGTTCGCCGAAAGCGGGGGAGTTCAGCAGGCGTTCAACCGCATCCGCATATCGATCCGGGTTGTCATCAGCGATGAAGTCCGCCACTTCAGTGACCGTCGGCGGCAGCCCCGTGAGGTCAAGGCTGATGCGGCGCAACAAAGTGTGCGGTTCCGCCTCCATCGAGGGTCGCATCTTTTTCTCGGACAGCTTTCGCTGAACGAATGCGTCAATCGGATTATGCACCGGAACATCATCAAAAGCAGGCAGCGGTACCGGCGGTGAAGTCAACGGCTCGAAAGACCAATGGTTGCCCCATGTCGCGCCGGTAGAGACCCATTTTTCCAGCGTCTGTTTTTGTGCCGCTGTGAGGTGACGGTTCGAATCAGGCGGTGGCATGATCTGATCGGGATCATCCGAACGAATGCGATTCAGAAGCTTACTGGGTTCCGCTGCTGTGTTGTAAATGACTGCCGCCGCGCCATCGTGCGTGTCGAGTCGCAGTTCCGCTTGTCGCTGCTCTTCATCAGGCCCGTGACAAAAGAAACAGTTCTCTGACAGAATCGGTAGAACGTCTCGCGAGAACAGGAGACTCGATGGTTCTTCACCAGCGGCTGAACAGACCAACGCAGCAAACACGGCAACGAAACAGCCAGTGGTGTAGGCGCATCGCAGCATCGTGTGGACTCGCTTCGGGACGGCGGGAATCAGAGGCGGGCTGGGCTTCGCCCAGTGAACCTGCCAATGTTAACCTCGCGCGCTCGCGATCGCAAATTCCGCCTGTGAATTTACGTGACAGGTGTTCCACTGGCTTTGCCAGTGATGATGCGGCAGCGCTGGCACACGACCCATCATCGTACCTGGAGAAACGCGTCAGCTCTGTAAACGACTACTCAGCTTCCGCTTCAGCTACCTGGGGGTTGTTCTTGCGTTCCAGTGCAGCGGCTTCGCGCTCTTCAATCGCTTTGACGGCCAGCAGTCGACGCTTGATGGTGCGAAGATCGCCGTCGAAGTGTCGCCACTTTGGCTGACGACGACGCTGCTCAGGAGCAACCTTGTCTTTGTCCATCTGCTTTTCACAGTCGGCAAGGTTCTGGGCAGCCATTTTCAGCTGTCGTTCGATTCGTTCGCGGTCCATTGTTCGGCTACCGGCAACATTAAAAGTTTGAATGGAAATCCTGAGCCGTGCGCTCAGGGATTAGTTTTTTGCAAGCCGGGCATTGTGGCGATATCCCGGCGATTCTTCAACGGGAAACTCGCTTATTAACAGGGAGTTACGCAGTTCCTTGAGTTTCCAGCAATGCTGCCCCACAATCGGGGCACCGACGTCTCTCAAGTCATGAGCCCGCCCGGGACTACACTGATCGTCTCAGTAAAACGGCTGACTTCGGCAATTTTCAGACCTTTGAACCACTCTCCCGTATTTTCGCAATCATGTCACAACACCGCTCACGTCTCGATTTCGCGCTAAAAATCAGCCTGGAAGCCGCTGAATTCATCCTCAGCCACTACCAATCGCAAACTTTGGGCATCGAATCCAAAGCTGACGATTCTCCCGTTACCGTGGCCGATAAGGGCGCCGAACAGCTGATTCGCGCGGCTTTGGCGAAGGAATTTCCGAACGATGGGATTCTGGGCGAAGAATTCGACGATGTGGCCAGCTCCAGCGGCTACCGCTGGGTCCTGGACCCGATAGACGGCACCAAACCGTTCATCTACGGAGTCCCGCTTTTCGGCACACTCATCGGCATCGAATTCGAACGGCGAATGGTGGCGGGTGTGTGCCGCCTGCCAGCTCTGAACGAAGTCATGTACGCCGTCGAAGGCGAAGGCGCGTGGTGGCAGATCGGCGACGCCGAACCGAGGCGAGCACAGGTATCGCAGGAAACCAATCTGGCGAACGCGCGACTGATGTTTACCGAACCGACATCCGATATTCGCTGTGGCCGTGGCGAGGTGCTGCCAAGGCTACTGCAGAAGGTACGGATTGCTCGCGGATGGGGCGATTGCTACGGGCACATGCTGGTCGCCACCGGTCGAGCAGACGTCGCAATTGATCCGCAGATGTCGGCCTGGGACATCGCCGCGTTGATCCCGATTGTTCGCGAAGCCGGCGGAAGTTGCACGGATTGGAAGGGCGAAGAGGACATCATCGGCGGCGACGGTGTGTCTGTTGCGCCCGGCCTGAAGGACGCGATCATGGATCTGCTCAAAGATGCCCCACCGATTCACCACGGATAGAAAGCTGTCGAAAGCGAATGTCAGAACCAGACCACAATCCATTCGCAGCACCGTTGAGCCAGAACCTGGCCGAGACACCTGCGAGATACGTCGACTTCGAAGGACTACGAACAACGGGTAACGGACTTCGGCTGATTTACTTCAGCTTGTTATTGCTCGTCTTGCTGGCACTGGCAGTTTTTGGCGGAGCATTCTTCACGGCCAGGGCACCTGGTCCAAATCCGTCGGGACTTGCGTTTATTCTCGTCACGGGAATTGGGATGCTCCTCATCGCCCTGATGTCGTTGATCGGCGGAGTCATGTGCATCACGGTTCCACAGGAATCGGGCGGAAAGTGGCTCGTGACCGCGAGTGTTGTGATTCAGGGATTGAACCTGTTGGTCATGCTCACCGCAGCCTTGTTCTTCGGATTCGGCAGGGGGAACATCATTGTGAGCGTGGTGAACGGCATCTCCCTGATCCTGTTCCTGCTATTCCTCCGTCGCGTGTCTTCGTTTATTGACCGAGATGATCTGCGGCGACGTTCAGCGCGAGTGCTGATTTTTCTGTTCGTTTACGTCATCGCTGTAATCAGCACTGCGATGATTCCGATTCAGGGGGCGATTAACTCTGCCGTGGCTTATGGGCTGATCGGCGGCGTTGGTGCGCTAATCCTGTTCCTGATGTTTGCCAATCTCGTCAACGACATGAGCAAAGCCATCCGACATCCGGAAAGCTCAATCGAGTCATCAAGAGGCCACATCTAGGCCTGCTACTTTGACAGGTACAAACGCTGAATGTCTTCCAGCGTGACTGTGATCGTGCGAGTGAAACCGGTGTGGCTGCGTTCGTACAGAATGTTGCTGGCAGACGCGGCCTGCTTGTGGATCTCTGCTGCAACCCACTGACGGTCCTCCGCAGACAGCTCGCCCACGGAATCATCCCACATGGTGCGGGTTTCCATGACCAGATCGTCTACTCGGGGATCGAATTTATTCATGGGATTGCCTCGTTTCGCAAGAAAAGCCCGTCACTTAAAGTGCCGGGCCTCTTATTTCACTCTTCGACAGTCAGAAAGTCTAGTCGACGGTTGCCATACTCACCAGCTTGCGAGCCCGCTCCAGCTTTTTGGCCTGCGAAGCAATATCAGCCGCAGTGCCCGGCTTTTCAGATTTTGCATTGGCCAGTTCTTTAGCAGCGGCCGCTCGACTAATTCCGGCAACCGGCATCGCTGCGTTTGTCAGCACGCTGACTTGTCCGCCTTTGATCTGAATGAAGCCGCCGTCGATGAAGTACGACTCACTTTTGCCATCTGTTCCGTTCAGCTTCAGTTCACCAATACCCAAACGTCCGACGAGCGGTGCACGGCCAGGATAAATACCCGCGCTACCGTCGAACATGGGGACCCGGATCGATGCCACAGGGCGATCGAACAGAGTCTTTTCTGGTGTTACTAAAACTAAACGAAGGTCAGCCACGATGGTGTCCTGTTTTATGTAATTTCGCCCCGTCGGGGCGATCCTCAGTTAGCCTCGGGCGTCAGCCCGAGGTTCGGTATTCCAACGTCACATAAGCCCCGGACGGCCGACATTGGAATCACGAGATAGATCCAGTGTCGCCCCTCCGGGGCCTGGATCACTTTTAACAGATTTCCCCGGGCTTCCCACCCGTGGCTAACCGAATGCCGTCCCGATGGGACGGCATTCGCATTCTTCGAAACAATCTTGTTTTCATATACCGACAGGTCGGTACTGCCTACTTGGCAGCAGCGGCCTGCATCTGTTTGTATTGCTCTTCCGCTTCTTCAATCACACCAACATACATGAACGCTGATTCCGGCAGGTGATCCCACTTGCCGTCACAAAGTTCTTCGAAGCTGCGAATTGTGTCTGCCAGTGACGTGATTTTACCCGGCTTGCCGGTGAAGACTTCCGCCACAAGGAATGGCTGCGACAGGAAACGCTCAATACGGCGAGCACGATGAACCACCAGCTTGTCGTCTTCACTAAGCTCATCCACTCCAAGAATCGCGATGATGTCCTGAAGTTCACGATAACGCTGAAGGGTCTGCTGAACGCGTCGAGCAATGTCGTAATGTCGTTGACCGACGTACTGTGGATCCAGAATTCGGCTCGAAGAACCCAGTGGGTCGATCGCCGGGTAAATACCCTTTTCCGAAATCTTTCGTTCCAGGTAAATGAACGCGTCAAGGTGGGAGAACGCGGTCGCTGGAGCAGGGTCAGTCGGGTCGTCTGCTGGAACATAGACCGCCTGTACAGACGTGATCGCTCCTTTTTTGGTCGACGTGATGCGTTCCTGAAGTTCACCCAGCTCAGTACCCAGCGTTGGCTGGTAACCTACCGCCGACGGCATACGTCCGAGGAGAGCGGATACTTCAGAACCTGCTTGTGAGAAGCGGAAAATGTTATCGACGAACAGCAGCGTGTCAGTTCCCGTGGTATCACGGAACCATTCTGCCATCGTCAGAGCTGACAGAGCCACTCGCAGACGAGCACCCGGTGGTTCGTTCATCTGACCGAACACCATGCAGGTCTGCTCAATGACCGAACGACCTGTGTCGCCGATTTGAGCTTCCTGCATTTCCAGCCACAGGTCGTTTCCTTCGCGGGTTCGCTCGCCGACTCCTGCAAATACTGAATAACCGCCGTGGGCACTGGCGATACGCGCGATCATTTCTGTCAGGATGACGGTCTTGCCCAGACCAGCTCCACCGAACAGCCCCGCTTTACCACCACGGACGAATGGAGTCAGCAGGTCGACAACCTTGATCCCGGTTTCGAATAATTCTGTCTTGGAACTCAGGTCTTCCAGTTTTGGTGGATGACGATGAATGGCCCAGCGTTCTTCGTATTCAACGTCGCCGCGACCATCGATCGCATCGCCGGTGACATTGAAGACGCGTCCCAGAGTTCCTTTACCAACAGGAACCGACAGCGGACCACCAGTATCTGTCACGGTCATGCCGCGAACCATACCTTCGGTACTACCCAGAGCAACGCAGCGAATTTTTCCGCCGCCAAGGTGCTGCTGGACTTCTCCGGTGATACTGACTTCGATGCCGTTAACGGACTCTTTTACCTTCAACGCGTTATAGATTGCCGGAAGACTGCCTTCTGGAAATTCTGCGTCAAATGTTGAACCAATGACCTGAGTCACTGCACCTGTTTTTGCGTCGCTCATTTTTCAAACCTTGGGTTTGAGTTTTCAGATTCTAGTTTTCGGATAGCAAGCTGGTCTTCATTAGTCAGTTTCGGATGAACAAGTGACTGGCACCTGAACACTAAAGACGGACTGTTGAAAACTCTACTCCAGTGCCGCAGCACCACCGATAATTTCCGCCAGCTCAGACGTAATGCCTGCCTGACGTGCCCGGTTGTATTGTTGTTTCAGGTCGCCCGCCATTTCGTCCGCATTCTCAGTCGCACCCTTCATGGCCACCATTCGAGCAATCTGCTCACTGACGGCTGCATCAAGGAAACACTTAAACAACTTGGCTCGAAACGCAGCCGGAACGATCTCTTCCAGAATCTCCTGTGGAGACGGCTGGAATTCGTAATCGGCCGTTCCGCCAGATGATGGCCCTGCACCTTCTGCTTTGTCACCAGCGAGGCTGGACAACGGCAGAATGGATTCAACAATGGCAGTCTGGCGGGAGATCGATTTAAATTCCGTGTACGCGACGTCCAGGCGATCGATACGGCCGGCGATGTAGTCGTCGACGTAGCGGGTTCCCAACGCATCCACTTGAGCAAACGTTGGAGAGTCTTCGAAGTGTGTGTAGCTTTGATCGATGTCGATGTTCTGGAAGTTCAGAAACTTTATCCCACGCTTACCGGAAACTTCCAATGCGTAGTCGATTCCCTCTACCTTCAACTGAGCAATGTGCTTCAACGTGTTTCGCAGATTTGCACCGTTGTAACCACCACAAAGACCACGATTTGATGTCAACACAAGCAGTACAGACTTCTTTGTTTCCGCTCGCTCTTCGAGTAGAGGGTGCGAAAACTTCAGATCAGCACTACCCAGGTCACCGACGATCTCAGAAATCTTCTTTGTGTAGGCAGCGGCTTCCGTGGCTCGGTCCATTGCCTTCTTGAAACGACTGGTCGCAATCAGTTCCATCGTCCGCGTGATCTTGCGGATGTTGCGAACCGATTTCAGTCGTTTGACAAGTAAGCGTGCGTTGGCCATGGGGCAGAGAGCTCAGTTTTCTGTGTTCAGTTTTCTGTGAAGACGACGCGATCTGAAATTGCTTCTTATTCACTCGCAATTCGTGCAAGAAACGCTTCCAGGGCTGCTTTCAGACCGCTTTCCACTTCGGCAGTCAGAGCGGCTTCTGAGATCAACTTATCACGCATGTCTGCGTGCTCCGTGCTAATGAACTCCAGCAGTTCCTTCTCACGCTGTTGAACTTGTACAACAGGCACTTTGTCGAAGTAACCCCTGGCACCGGCGTAAATCACGATCACCTGGTCGGCCATGGGAAGCGGAGCATTTTGTGGCTGCTTCAATAGTTCAACCATGCAGTAACCGCGGTCCAGCTGTTGCTGAGTGGCCGCATCCAGTTCTGTTCCCAGCTGAGCGAACGCTTCGAGTTCTCGAAAAGCTGCGAGGTCCAGTCGCAGAGAACCAGCGATCTTTTTCATCGCCTTCGTCTGAGCATTACCACCGACGCGAGATACCGAGATACCGACGTTAATCGCGGGCCGAATACCCTTCCAGAACAAGTCTGGTTCCAGGTAAATCTGACCGTCCGTAATCGAAATCACGTTGGTCGGAATGTACGCAGAGACTTCGCCTTCGAGTGTTTCAATGATCGGCAGAGCAGTCATTGAACCGCCCCCGAGTTCATCGCTGAGCTTCACCGCTCGTTCCAGCAGACGACTATGACAGTAGAACACGTCCCCAGGGAACGCTTCACGACCTGGTGGTCGACGCATCAACAGCGACAGCTGACGATACGCGATGGCTTGCTTTGACAAGTCATCGTAGACAACGAGTGTGTCTTCGCCGTTGTACATAAAGTGCTCAGCCATCGCTGCACCCGAGTAGGGAGCGATGTACTGAATCGGCGCGGGATCGGCTGATGTCGCACAGACGACGATCGTGTAATCCAGAGCACCGTGTTCGCGAAGCGTTTCGACAACGCCGGCTACCGAAGCAGCTCGCTGGCCACAGGCCACATAGACACACTTAACACCAGTGCCTTTCTGGTTCAGAATGGTGTCGATTGCGACGGCTGTTTTGCCCGTTTTACGGTCACCAATGATCAGTTCTCGCTGACCACGACCGACAGGAGTCATCGCGTCAACAGCCTTGATTCCGGTTTGCAGCGGAACCTTGACCGGCTGACGACCAGCAACTCCAACAGCTTCGTGCTCAACCGGACGAGTTTCACTCGTCATAATCGGGCCTTTGCCGTCCAGTGGGTTACCCAGTGGATCGACGACACGACCAAGCAACGCGTTACCCACGGGCACTGACAGCAGCGTCCCGGTCGACTTGACTTCGTCGCCTTCCTGAATCTTGAGGTAGTCCCCAAGAATCACGACACCGACGCTGTTTTCTTCGAGGTTGAAGGCAAGGCCACGAATTCCGCCAGGGAATTCCAGCATTTCACCAGCCATTGCAGTAGACAAACCGGTACATCGTGCGATGCCGTCGCCCACTTCAATAACTCGGCCAACTTCCGCGGTCTGAATCTGACCACGGAAATCTTCAATCTCCTTCTGGATGACTGAAGCGATCTCGTCCGCTTTGAATTTCATGTAATGTTCTCTCCGTCAAACGACCCGTGAGTGTTTTTAGACGGGTTCGCAGAGATGAATCGTAAACAGTGTCACCGACCTGAATGATCAGGCCACCGATCAAAGATTCGTCCACCGATTCCTGTAGAATCGGATCGAATCCGAGTTTGCTTTTTAACTGATTCGTGATTTCAGATCGCGACTTGTCCGACAACGGCTTTGCACTGCGAATCTGAACACGTTTTTTCCCCGCCAGCTCTTCCTGAATCTGCACAACCACTTGCCGAATCTCAGCAATCAGGTCGATCCGCCCATGACGGATCAGCACTTTCAAGAAGTTGGCAAAGTATTCCGACGACTTTGGAGCCACAACACGATCAATGAGACCGAGCTTTTCGTCCCGACTGAGCGAATCCGAAACCAACAGACTGTGAAACTCCGGAGACTCGGTCAGCACGTCGTCCACAAAACTGGCGAGCTCGTCCGGAGCGTCACTCACGTTGTTTTGCTTCGCGGCAGTCAGGTATGATTGAGCGTAAAGACTCGCAACAGCCCTCGCACCGGGATCTTCCAGTACATGGTCGGCTCGAGTTTTTAGTTGCTCAGACATTGCTTACCCTGTCGCGCGGCTTCCGCCCTGTTCACCCAATCTGAATCACGAAAAATTCAGTAACGAATTCAGCCGGAAATTTCGGCCAAAGCTTCCTGAATCAAACGTTCCTGATCGTCGTTACTAAGCGCCCGACCAAGAACACGCTCTGTTGCTGCGGCGACCTGTGCATTGACCGAAGAGAAGACTTCTGACAATGCGGTATCCTTTGCCTGAGCGATTTCACCAGTCGCCCGATCACGGATGATGGTTACGTCAGCCTGAGCCTTCGCAACGATATCCTGACCGGTCCGCTCAGCATCACGCTTGGCTTCCGCCACCATCTCGGCCACAGTCTTTTCAGCATCACGAAGCTTGCCTTCGTATTCTGCCAGCAAAGCATGTGACTTCCGCTGATTTTCTTCCGCCGCGGCAATCGCAGAACGAATGCCTGCTTCTCTCTTGTCCAGACCCTCAATCATTGGTCCCCAGGCTGCTTTTTTCAGAACGAAAAGAAAGCAGATGAAGGTGATCAAAGACCACAGAGCAAGGTCCGTCTTCCAGCCCGGAACACCTGTTGGGTGATCACCGCCATGATCAGCTTCAGCAGGAACATGCTCATCGTGAACATGCGGGTCTGCTTTGGCAGCGTTATGGTTATCGTGATCAGGCTCAGCCGACTCAGCTTTGACTTCCGGCTTAGCCACGTCGTCAGCAGACGCAGGGGCTGTCACCATGCACGACAAAGCCAGCAAGGACGCAAAGGCGGCCGGACGACATGAAATTGTGGTTGGGTTTAGCAGGTGCATTACGGCGCAATCCTGAATTGAACTGCAACAGAAAGACTCAAGAATCAAGCAGCAGATCGCTTGCCTGGCTTATGTGAAGCAAACGATAAGAGCGAAGAATGTAGCACCTTCGATCAGAGCCGCAGCGACAATCATCGCCCCGCGAATGTCGCCGGCAACTTCTGGCTGTCGAGCCATGCTCTCAACGGCAGCGGCACCAATCTTGCCAATACCGAGGCCCGCACCAATCATTACCAGACCAGCACCGAAGTACTTGGTCAGATCGATACTGGCACCACCATCCTGCGCCATTGCAGGAACGCTCATCACAACAAAGGCTGCTACTACAAGCAGGCCGGTCTTCAGAAACTGACTCACGAGTCACTCCTCTTAAACAAAGTCTCGTCAGGAAACGTGTTAGGTTAGCGGCCTGCCGCACGGCAGCCCTTTTTCAATTCAACTTAGTGCTCGTGCACTGCACCCGCGATAAAGATCGTCGCGAGGAACGTAAATACATACGCCTGCAGAAAGGCCACAAACAACTCAAGACATCCAATAAAGATCTGCATCCCAATACTGCCGACGGTAATCGGCCCCCAGAGCCATCCCGCATTCGCACCAAGAGCAATGAAGCCGAGAATCACCCCAAGAACGGTGTGACCGCCCATGATGTTCGCAAACAACCGGACTGCAAGCACACCGTGCTTAATAAAGAAGCCAAAGACCTCAATGCCAAAAATTCCCAGAGTCAGCGATTTGCCAAACGCTCCAGGAACCCCAGTATCCGGCATCATATTCGTGAAGAAACCAGCTGGCCCCATCGCACGAAAGCCGTAAACGATCGTAGCAACGAACGCAGACAGTGCCAAAGCAGCGGTAACACTAATGCTCGCTGTGGCAGACCCCAGAAACGGAATCGCACCCAGCAGATTACAGATCAAGATAAAGAAGAAACAGCTCCACAGAAACGGCAGATACTGATCGGCAGGATGTGCTCCGTGAGCGACTGCCGCGTGAGCATCGTGGCCATGATCGCTCCCATGGTCATGATCGTGGTGATCATCGCCGATCGTCGGACGAACAACTTCGTCACGAACAAACAGTGCGATTGCCTCCCAAAAGTTCCAAAAGCGGCCTTCAGCAGGCTTGCCAGAACCAATCCGCTTTGCGAGACCCCGGAAGACAAACATGCAGATCGCGAACGCCAGCAACTGCAGCACCATAAACTTGCTGATAGGAATACAGCCAGCCTCGTGCCAGTTTGGAAACACTGCCTGAACGAACGAAGAGTTCGCAACGGCATCCGGAAGAGGGATGGTTGGCAGCGGAACATGGTGACCCCCAGGCAACTCAAAGAAGCCGAAGTCACGAACGTGATGGAAAGAATCGCCTGACATATCCAGAAACGAACCCAGCGCCTCACCAAACAATAAGAGCAACGCAACTCCGCGTTACTCACCGTTATCCAACGTTGTAGCACTTTGGGTGCTGGAAACCTGCCTGCGCAGTAACCAGACTTCCACAAAAAGTGCCAACAAGTAAAAACCAACTAACCAGCCTGCGAAATCAGCGGGACCGAAATCCGGGTGCCTCTTTTTCACAACAACTACCGCTCCGCCCACAACTGCCATGCGAACCGACATTTGCACCAACATCGCCCCTAAATCATTAGGAAAGATATCCAGCGTCGACAGGAACACAACAATCCAGCCAGGTACCAAACAGCAGATTGCCGCGATCGACATCCACCAGACACCCTGTTCGCCGTTCATAGCCCTCGCAGGCCAAAAACAAACAACCCAACCAAGTGCGATTGCAAAAGTCAGATAGATCGCTGGCTTAAGCACGCCTCGCTGCTGTTTTTCGGTCACTCTTTCGGAGCTCCCTTTATGGACAGGCTTTCTTTTTGCCGCTGCGTTCTCTTGTCAAGTCGCACCAACAATCGTCTGAGTGATTCAATAGCGAACACACAACCGATCAACAAACCACAGATCGTCAGCAACGGCTTGTAACCGTACTTCGAATCCAACCAATACCCACCTCCCGCAAAAATGGCAACGGAAAGAGCCGCTGACATGACTTCGTGAGAATCGCGATAAGCCTGAGCGATGCTGCTAATCCTGCGGTGCCGGCGTGAAGCTGGGTCATCGACCATGGAAACCTCTTGCCAACCACTGCGAAATCGGAAGCATTGAACACGTCTTCCCGCTGGGCGTCGAGAGTCTAGCCAGGCAATCGTGTCAGGCAAACGGCGGTGGTTGGCGACACGTCGTTTCCCACAAACGGGATGCTCGCGTCCCGAGCATGACAGCGAATCCTTCGGCCGCGATCCCCTGTGATCATTTGGGAACGCTGTAATTTCCAATACAGATCGCCGCTGTGCGCGATTGGTCGGTGAAATCTCTGCCGGGAAGCAACCACACTTTAAGCAGGGCGCGATGTGGGTCGCGAACAAGAGATTCCCACAATAACTGACTACAACGCTCTATCAACAAACTGCGCTGCTAGC
>CALFOL010000002.1 GCA_937919915.1 uncultured Planctomycetaceae bacterium | reverse complement strand
CGGAGTGCGGAGTGACGGCACTGTCGGCGTTCTGACGAACGCAGCTACAAACTTCGATTCGCTGTGGCGGAATCGCGAGGAATCCGGCGCACGAAAAAAAGGACCAAAACGCTACCTCCGCTCACACCTGAGAACCGAAGACCGTAGGGCTGCTTCGTTTCCGACCTGACCCGGTTAGGCTGGCCCCACCGCAATTGGAGGCAGCGTTTTGCTCCTTGTGATCGACCGCTATGGCCGATGTGCAAGCGAACGCTGAGTGGCAGATTATTCTCTGTGCGCCCCAAAAATCAACTACATTGGCGACCAAACTGTCGATTGGTGCATAACCACCAACAATTCTCGCGATTGTTGATGCCGAATGGTCACCCGCACAAAATGACCTGGACGATGGAACCCGGCGCTCAACTGAGTTATACGTAGTCTGTTGAGCAGTGTCCGTCTTTGATTTTTTGTTTGGAGGATGCCATGGCGACGAGTCTGAAGGGCCATTTTTTGGTCGCAGCGAATCACCTGAAAGATTCCAACTTCTACCGTTCTGTAATTCTCATGTTGGAAGACAACGAGGAAAGTTCGATGGGGTTGGTCATTAATCGTCCCTCTTCCATCGCCGTGGATGCAGCGTTAACCGAACTTGGTAAAAAGCCGGTCGGCACTGACCCGATTTTCGCGGGCGGGCCTGTCGAAACCTCGGCACTGTTTATTCTGCATAATTGTGCTGACCTGGCGGGCAAAGACGAGGAAGTCATCCCTGGTGTGTACGTCACCGGCAGTAACGATTCGTTTGAATCGCTTGTCACTGACGACGTCAGTTGCAAGAACGGTTGCGGTTTCCGCATCTTCTGCGGCTACGCTGGTTGGAGTGAAGGGCAGCTTGCAGGCGAAATCGAACGCGGCGACTGGCGAATCATGCCTGCCGAAAGCAGCCTCGTTTTTGCAAAGGATCCGTATATGATCTGGGAAGCGTGCACTCAACACTTACGCGAAGCCAACCGCTTGCTGCCGCATGCCGTGCAGAATCCGGAATGGAACTGATCTCTTTGTCTCCCTGTTTCCTGCAACCATATCACGTACATGAACATCATCATTCTCACTGACCCGGTCACTGGCTCGTCCGCAAAAATTGCGGCCAATCTGGGATTCAATTGTTTCGACTTCACCGTCAAACTGAACGACAACGATGAAATCGCTGTCATACACGCAGCCGACGGTTTTGCCGAAGGCGGTCAGCCGCCAAGTCACAGCGGGATCCCGTTGTTGTTTCCGTATCCGAATCGTATTCGCGGCGGAAGATATTCGTGGGACGGCAAGGATTATGAATTGCCGGAGTCGTTAGTCGCCTACGAAGGTGCAGGCAACGCGATTCATGGCTTCGCGCTGGATCGTCCGTGGCGGATTACTGAACAGACTGAATCTTCTGTGACGGGTGTCTTTCGAATCAGTGAAGATGCACCGGAACGGCTGCCGCTGTGGCCGACCGACGGAGAGATTCAGATTCGTTATTCTCTGCACAATGCGTGTTTACGAGCGGACATTACCATACGGAATCCCACAGCCGAACCTTTCCCATGGGGCTTCGGAACTCACGCATACTTCCAGTTGCCATTGGCTGCTGACAGCGATCCGGGGCACTGCACGATACATGCTCCGGTAACAAAGAAGTGGGCGTTGCAAGGATGTCTGCCGACCGGCGAAATCATCGATGTGCCGAAAAATGGCCGCCTTAACAAATCACCATACTTCAACACGCTGAAGCTGGATGATGTCTACACAGGCGTCAAAAGTGATGGCGGCGGCGTGGAATGTCGGATCATCGACGAAGACAGCGGGACGCAGGTCGTCCAGCGCTGTGATGATTCGTTTCGTGAGATCGTTGCCTTTACGCCGCCCTGGGCAACGGCTGTCTGTCTGGAACCGTATACCTGCACCACAGATGCCATCAATCTGCAGCAACAGGGTGTAGACGCCGGGCTGCAGGTGCTTGCCCCCGGTCAGTCATGGAACGGATGGATCGAAATCGCTGCGGGGCTGGTCGTCTGCTGATTCCGATCGGACGAGCCTGGGAGAAGTCCTTGCTTCCAGTTCCATCACACTTACGAATTTCCAACGCCTGCGTCTTTCCCATTAGAGCCGTTTACTTCTGGTTGTGAACGGTACTCCCTTGCGGGAGTAGGCCTTCCTTAATCGAAATGCGGTCCCCGCGGCCACAACTCAGCGTAATACGCTGTAGTCATTCTCAATGATTATCTACAAAGTGTGCGGTAAATCCGCGTGGCAGTCTGCGGTTCAGGTCGGTCAGTTCTGTGGTGCGGCAATCGATTTGCGGGATGGGTTCATTCATTTTTCGGCCGGGCATCAGGTTCGAGAAACAGTCGCCAAACACTTTGCCGGTGAAAGCGACCTGGTGCTGGTGGCAGTCGACGATCAACTGCTGGGCGACGCATTAAAGTGGGAAGTTTCGCGAGGCGGCGATGAGTTCCCGCATCTGTACGGAAACCTCGATGTAACGCTGGCTCGCAGCGTTCACGATCTGTCGCCGGGCGACGATGGGGCTCACGTGTTTCCGGTGTTGGACAATACGGATTCGTAAATCTCTCGCGTCGTTGATGATGATGTTCCGCGCGACCTGTTACGCTAGAGCAGTTTACTTATTGTTGTGAACGGCACTCGCTTGCGGGAGTAGGCTTTCTTCAATCGAAATGCGGTCCTCGCGGCCACAAATCAGCGTAATACGCTGTAAACGGCCATTCACTTGTCAGTTGACTCTGCAGAAAGCACACCGTGGTTACGCTAAACAAGATCTACACGCGCACCGGCGACGACGGTCAAACTGGTATCGGTGACGGTTCAAGAGTTTCCAAGCTGGACCTCCGCATCATCGCTGGCGGAAGCGTGGACGAATCCAACTGTTATCTGGGAGTCGCATGCGTGCACGTCGACAGCGTCAGTCGTCAACTGCTGGAGAAAATTCAACAGCGACTGTTTGATGTCGGTGCAGACATCACCTGCCCCTGGGATCCTGATGCCCAGGAAGACCGATGCCCGCGTATCGCCACGCGGCATGTCACGTGGCTGGAGGCGGAAATTGATCGCGTCAACGGTGGCCTGTCTGCGCTAACCAGTTTCATCTTGCCCGGTGGAAATGCGGCCGCCGCCGCGCTGCACGTCGCTCGCAGTGTTTGTCGTCGCGCCGAGCTGGATGTCCTGCGACTGCAAGGCGAACAGACGATCAATCCACAGATTATGATCTTCCTGAATCGCCTTTCTGACCTGCTGTTCGTGCTGGCACGTGATGCAAATGATGGCGGAAAGAATGATGTGCTGTGGAGACCGGATTCTGAGTAACGGCGGCCTTCGCAGCTATCGTCGCTTTGGGGGACGCTGGCTATCGGCGACAGCTTCGTAAACGGTGACTGCGGCCTTGGCCATTGCGTGCAGGGTATGATCCTCAGCAACGCACGGCAGCCTGTCCCGCAGTTCCGCCATGACCTCGGCGATTGCGTTCTGGACGTCACGTTCCAGTGTGTGTATCAGTTTTTGTTCCACTGTTGCTGCTTTCGATCAGGCAGATTATTCAACCACGGATGTCGGCGATTGGACGGATAATGTGGCGGCAGAAAATCGCGAAATTCTACAGCGGATTTCGCTGATTTGCGGCCATGGGGACCGCATTTCGGCTAAAGAAGGCCTACTCCCCGCGAGGGAGTACC
>CALFOL010000001.1 GCA_937919915.1 uncultured Planctomycetaceae bacterium | reverse complement strand
CGTGAATTCTCCACGGCCTGCGATGTCGTGACGTATGAGTTCGAAAACATCCCGGCTTTGACTGCAGCAGCGGTCTCAACAGATGCTCCCTTGCGACCCGGTGTTGAACTACTGCGAACTGCCCAAAATCGATTTCTGGAAAAAACCGCGTTGGCGCAACTGGGACTCGGCACAGCACGGTTTCGGATGGTGAGTTCGGCGGAAGAACTGACAGCCGCGCGCGACGCGTTCAGCGGTGCCGTCATCCTGAAGGCCAACACAGACGGGTATGACGGAAAAGGACAATGGTCCATCGGTCTCGACGATGATATCGCTGCGATATGGAAGTCGACTGGCCTGAACGAAGCGATCGTTGAAGAACGCATTTCATTCGAATATGAGTTATCCGTGATCGGTGGACGGTATGCCGACGGCACATGCAGCTTTTTCGCTCCGTCACTGAATCACCACGAAAACCATATTCTGGACGTGAGTATTTCCGGGGCGACTCAGGTTACTGCGCAAATCGCCAACGAAGCGAGCGAGATGACGCGGGCCGTGCTGGAACACTTCGACGTCGTTGGAGTGCTGTGTATGGAGTTGTTCCTGACAACGGACGGTCGACTGCTGGTAAATGAAATTGCCCCACGTCCTCATAATAGTGGCCACTTGACGATTGAAGCTTACAATTGCAGTCAGTTTGAGTTGCAGCTGAGAACGATCTGCAACCTTCCCGCCGTGCCACTTACGCGACGAGCACCTGCTGCTGCGATGGCCAATCTTTTGGGCCAGCATTTGCCGGAAGTCTGGAACCCCCAGCCATCGAAAGCGTTATCGAACGTTGAGTGCCACCTGCATCTGTATGGCAAGCCAGATGCTCGGGCGAACCGAAAAATGGGCCACTTAACACTGCTTCACGAAAACGCCGTGATGGCAGAGAACTTAGTTCGCGAACTTCGCGGAGAGCTTTGTGCCGCGAATTCGTAGAAAGGCCGAAGGCCACAATGACAGCAATACTTGGGATCTCTGCATTTTATCACGACAGCGCCGCGGCACTGATCGTGGATGGAAACCTGGTTGCGGCAGCTCAGGAAGAACGATTCACGCGCAAGAAGCATGATGCTGCTTTTCCGACGAACGCCGCGGACTACTGCCTGCAGGAAGCAGGGATTTCACATTCCGACCTGGACTATGTGGTCTTTTATGAAAAGCCGTTCGTCAAATTCGAACGACTGCTTGAGACCTACCTGTTGTACGCTCCGTCAGGTTTCCGCAGCTTTATTAAGGCGATCCCGATATGGCTAAAAGAAAAGCTGTTCATTAGCCGACACATTCGCAAAGCGATTGGTAAGGACACAAAAGCGAAGCTGGTGTTCGTCGAACATCACGAGAGTCACGCCGCAAGCGCTTTCTTTCCGAGCCCATTCGAAGAGGCCGCGATACTAACGCTTGATGGCGTTGGAGAATGGTGCACCACATCATGGGGAGTCGGCAAGGCGAATCAGATTGAACTGATGAGCCAGCTTACGTTTCCTCACTCGCTGGGGCTGCTGTATTCCGCATTCACCTATCACTGCGGATTCAAGGTCAACAGCGGCGAATACAAACTGATGGGACTAGCGCCCTATGGGAAGCCGGTCTACGCTGACAGGATTCGTGATCACCTGATGGACATCAAGCCGGACGGCAGCTTCTGGATGGACATGCAGTATTTCAATTACTGCCAGGGCCTCACGATGACAAACCAGCGATTCAGCGAATTGTTCGGTATGCCACCGCGGAAATCAGAATCGGAGCTGGAACAGAGACACATGGACATGGCCGCCAGCGTCCAATTGATCACTGAAGAGATTGTGCTGGCCACAGCCCGTCACATTCATCAGGAAACGGGACAGAAGAATCTGGTCCTGGCTGGCGGAGTCGCCTTGAATTGCGTCGCAAACGGGCGTTTGCTGCGTGAAGGCCCCTTCGAAAACATCTGGATTCAGCCCGCTGCTGGTGATGCTGGCGGCGCGCTTGGCGGAGCACAATTCGTTTGGCACCAGCTGCTCAAAAACGATCGGACCGTGACCCCACCGATCGATTCTCAGGTCGGCAGTCTATTGGGCCCGGAGTTCACAAACGAACAGATCACTGAATACCTGGACACGGTCAATGCAACCTACACAAGATGCGAATCCGCTGCGGATCTGACGTCGCGTGTGGCTGGACTGCTGTGTGAAGAAAAGGTTGTCGGATGGTTTCAGGGCCGCATGGAGTATGGTCCCAGAGCACTTGGTGCGCGAAGCATTATCGGAGATCCACGCTCTCCCCAGATGCAATCGGTCATGAATCTGAAAATCAAATACCGGGAGAGCTTCCGTCCATTTGCGCCGATCGTAAGGAAAGAGGAAGCGTCGACATGGTTCGAAATCGACACGAATCACGAGAGTCCCTACATGCTCATCGTAGCTCCGGTGGCCCGGCAGAAACGCGTCAGCCTGACGGAAGAAGAACGTCGCACGCTCGAAGAGGCTACAGATTTGCGTGATCGGGTGAATGTGGCTCGAAGCGAAATCCCTGCGGTAACGCATGTCGATTATTCCGCCCGACTTCAGACCGTTGATGATGTGAGAAACCCTCGCCTCCACCAGTTGCTCAGTCGCTTTCTGGTACAAACGGGATGCCCGATTCTCGTGAACACCAGTTTCAATGTTCGCGGCGAGCCGATCGTCTGTACGCCGGAAGACGCATATCAGTGCTTTCTCGCGACCGAAATGGACGTACTCGTCATGGAGGACTGCATCCTGTTGAAAACAGAGAACGATTCCGGCAAGTCCCGAGAAGAACGCGAAAGGCACCTCGCGAAGTTTTCGCCGGACTAACTTAAGATTGCGCCCCAATTTCCCAAACAGTCGCACCACACTTTTAAAGCCGCACGATGAAATTCGCCGACCTCCCCACAAATCCTGACGATCGCATGTTGCGGCAATTCGCAGGCCTATGGGTTCTTTTTTTTGGAGCGATTGGTGCCTGGGAAGTGTACAAAGGCAACACATGGGGATGGCCAATTCTTGCCGTCGCCGTGGGTGTGGGAGTTCCCGGTCTCGCTTGGCCAGGACTGCTGAAACCCATCTTCGTCACTTGGATGGTGCTGGCATTTCCGATCGGATGGCTCGTATCACACGTCATTCTGGCTCTGGTTTTTTACGGCGTATTTACTCCGCTGGGAATGCTTCTAAAGGCCACTGGTCACGATCCGCTGGCGCGGAAGAGCGGGAGCAAGTCGTCATATTGGCAGACGAAAACGCAGCAAAGGGAAATGCGGCGTTACCTGAAGCAATTCTAATTCTGTTGCAGATTCCGGACTGGTGCCGCGTCGGTATCTCCTTACACAAAAGGGTTTACGTCAAAATCATGGAACATTGGGCGCAGAGGATCGTAGAGCAAGCGACTCGCCTGCTCCTTCTGTGGTTACTATGAAACGTCCAATAGGCGGTCGAGGTTTGTCTGTCTATTCGGCCGCCGGAAAAACACGCGTGAGTCGCTTGTGCTACGGTTGATGCGGCCTTCCTCTTCGCAAGCACACGTTGGGACACCGCCAAGCCGCCAAGCCTAAGCGCCTAAGCCACGGTGTCTGAGCAATCTGGCGAAATGCAGATTGGCAAATCATTTGGCTCTCCTTCACTGAATATTTATCCAGTACACAACAGTGAATTTGCCTGGGGCTGTTGTATCATGATGCCAGACGAAACGTTTCGCGTTGGCAACAGACCTGCCCACCTTCTCTAAGTTCGTTTCTGCGCAGCAAATGGGCTCTGATTGGGCAAATTCGATAGCAATTCGTGGATTCTGCGTCTTAATGAGGACACAATCCCCAACGTGACCAGCCGAACAATTCGGACGGTGGGGATCAAGTAATACACGGGCCATAGGGAGCATAAATTCGTGCAAAATCAAGTTCAGGACGCCCCGTGGGCCTCTCTCGACGACATGACAGATGGAGATCAGGGATTGGATCTCTGGGGGGGGGGTTGCAGCGACGCAAATCGTTTGTGATTCTGCTGGCGCTCGTCGGTGCGGCTTTGGGGTACTTGTACCACCAGAAACAGGAAAAGCGATTTAGCTCTGCTGCCTGGCTGCAGGTCATACACCACGGTTCCGACCCGCGTGTCGAGAACATGTTGGCCGAGCGGAATCTGGCTGACGCTCAGTACGTGATTACCAGTAACAAGCTGCTCAAGCCATGTTACGAAAAACACAACCTTGGCGAGTTGGCAACACTGCGAGGGAAGAGTCCCGATGATGCAGTGAGGATGATCCGAGGCATGCTCTCGGCAAATTCTCAGGCAGCTAACATCCTCATGTTGGCGTGTGAAGGTGCCGACGCCGATGATACTGCAGAAATCGCTAACGCTGTTTCCAAAGAATTCATCCTGCACATGGAAGAAAGTTATGAAGACGCCGTCGGAAAACTGCATGACCTGCTGACTCAAGCCAAAGACGAACTGAGCGATCGGCTCCGCGAACTCGACGAAGCGTACGCTGAGTTTGATAACAAGTCGACACTCAGTAGCAATGGTGAAAACCCGTTTCGGCAACAGTTGCAGGGCATCCAGTCAAAGATCAACTCGCTGGTCATTCGCGACACCGAAGTCCGAGCGGAATTGGCTGCACTCACCGAAGCTTTGGAAAAGGGCGGAACGCGTGATGTGTTGCTGATGTTGATCGACAAGCAAGCGGACTCTGAAGTCGGCGACAGTTCCGGGGAAGGTCGTCCTGGTGTTGAAGACGCAGTCGCATCAGCAAAATCGATGTTTCAGGCGACATTGCCGCTCCTGATGGAGGAAGCCATCCTCTCAGAAGAATTGGGGGCAGGACACCCGAAGCTCCTGGCTTTCCGACGGAGAATTGAATTGACACAGAGTTACTATGAACGTCTTGCCGGAATGTCAGAACAGCAACCGAAAGAAGCCGGAAACCAACAGCCGCGAAAAGACCTGCTGGCAATGTACATGGGAACGCTGGATCAGCAAATTACTCTACTCGGCAAACAACGCAGAGATCTCGAAACGCTGGCAGCAACCGCAGAAAACAACGCGAAGCTTCTTCGGGGTGAAGAACATCAGCGAGCGAACTTCCGGCGACAAATCGAACGCGAACAATCATTGCTGGACGATGTCCAGCAGCAAATGCGAGACACGGAACTTCCCACTAACATGGGCGGAGTCACCGCGACCGTTCTCACGGAAGCTCGACATGGATCACTGGTATATCCCAAACTGAGTCAGTTTCTGGGTATG